>CALCZA010000081.1 GCA_937906475.1 uncultured bacterium | reverse complement strand
CACCCGCATCGGCAATCACGCCACGCCCGCACAACCACAACACCGGCACCCCGCCCTACCCACCCAAGAGGTCAGTCTCCCCGACAGCCATACCGGACAACACTCGGAGACACGCATACAGGTAAAGGGCGGAGAGAGTAAACTCGCGGCCCCACCCGACACTCTCGATGCGCCGCCACTCCCTCCTCGCCCTCCTGTTCTTGGCCCCGCTCGGCGCCCAGAACACCCGACCGTCGCAACCCATCTTCTCGTTCGGCGTGCTTGCCGACGTGCAATATGCGGACAAGGACCGCTCGGGCGCTCGGCATTACCGCACGTCGCTCGGTCGCCTGGCATCCTGCGTAAAGGACCTCAACCAGAGAGACCTCGCATTCGTCGTGCAACTCGGCGACTTCATCGACGACGGCAAAGACAGCTTCGACGATGTGATGCCAATCTGGAAGAAGCTCAAAGCAACTCGCCGCAGTGTCATCGGCAATCACGATTTGCCGTTCCTGCGTGAGCGCGCGCTCCGCAAGCTCGAACTAGCATCGTCGCACTACGACTTCGCGGTCGGTGAGACATGGCGCTTCGTCGTGCTCGACGGAATGGACGTGAGCCTCTACGGCTATCCAAAGAATCACCCGAAACGGCGCGAAGCGACCAAGATGCTCGCCGCCCTAAAAGAACAGAATTTCGACAACGCCCAGCGCTGGAACGGAGGCATCGGCAAGTCGCAACTTGCGTGGCTCGAGCGCGTGCTTATCGATGCCAAGCAACAACAGCAACGCGTGGTGCTCTGTTGCCACTTCCCGATCCTTGAGAAGGCGAGCAGTTCGTTCCACCTACTGTGGAATCACCTCACCGTGCGCAAACTGCTAGCGAAACATGAGTGTGTCTTCGCGTGGTGCAACGGCCATGACCACAAGGGTGGCTACGCCCAGGACGCCGGCATCCACCATCTGACGTTTGCAGGCATGGTGGAAGCACCCGAAACAAACGCGTTCGCCGTGGTGCATGCGTTCCGCGATCAGTTGGTGATCGAGGGCATTGGTAAGCAGGCGAGCTTGACCTTGCAGGTGCCGGTGAAAAAGCCGGTGAAGAAGCCGGCCAGCAAACGCTAGCCTTCCTCGGGGACCATCAACGATGGCCGAGGAAACCGCACCGAAAGTAGCGATACTCCCGGCAACATCAGAGCGCGCAGCAACGCCATGATGCAACGATCCATTGCCGCGGTTCTCCTGACGGACCTGCGGGCAAAGAACCCGGCGGCGGGACGCGCCCTCAACGTCTACAAGCGGTACGTGATGCGCCCGCGCGTCAGGTCGTAGGGCGACAGTTCCGCGCGAACGCGGTCACCCGAGGTGATCCTGATCCGGAACTTACCCATCTTGCCACCGGTCTTGCAGATGAGATCATGGTCGGAGCCATCGACACGAACGCGGTAGCGTCCGGCACCGAGCGCCTGCAGGACCTCGCCTTCAACTTGGATCGCATCTTCTTTAACGGAGCCCGAAGGACCCCCACCAGAACCTCGACGATGACGACTCATTGACTCAGCCCCGAGTTGTAGTTGCTGAGAAGACCCTGCATGCCAAGCAGTTGGTCGGCTAGGCGATGGCTGGGGAGCAGAGCGATGGCCAGAACGTCTGGCGCGACGTCAGTGATGGGAGATTCTTGGGTTACGTGCATTATTTATCTGTTCAAGCTAGAGGCGAAGACGGCCGCTCGCGAGCAAGGGATTTGTCATCCCCGCGGATAGCTGGCGACGCAGTTCGCACCGACGACTGCAATCTTAGCAGATTTCTCGACACCGTCGGCAACTGTAAGACTAAGGCAAACAGATCGTTCAGGCCATCGGGTAGCGAAACTAAGAGGGCCCCATGAGCGCCTTGACAGGGCAGGATAACGGCCTCGTGACCAAGAAGGCGCATTGTGCCTTACGTGGTCCGAGATGCGCAGTTTGCGTGCTGGCAGCGCTGGAAACCGTTCTGCGGCTGGATTTCGTAGTGGTTTGATTGCTCGAAACAGCCCCTGAGGAAGGGCTTGGGGAGGCCTAGACCGAGCGGCCGCGGGCAATCGAGCAGCCTCACATCGAAGCAGCACTGCACCAATATCGTTGCCGTGCGGAACGAACGAATGGCGCCTCCGAGACATCGGAAAAGAAGATGCCCATACCTCGAAGCAATCCTACCCGACTACTTGCCTCCGCCCTGAGAGCGTTGCTGCATGGTTGCGCGCGCGGCGACCAACGCCTGCCGCACAGCCTCAGGATCGAACGACGCGGCGACGCGTAGCGTTGCGTCACCCGGAACAATCTTAATCTCGATAGCATCGAGTTCGACGGCCTCAGGCTCGCCCGATACGGGATACAGGCGCCCAACACGTAAGTCGCCGACCCTGAGAATCACACGATGGAGACCGTCACCAGTGACACGCACCCGCGCAGTATCCAATTCGTCCAGCATCCCCGACGAATACTTAGCACGCGCATACCATCCTGCAATGCGCTTACTCATCCCGTCGAAGGCTTCCAACTCACCAGGTCGGCCGTCCAACTCTAAGCGTTCGAGCACGACCTGAATCGGTACACCTTGCGCCATGGCGCTAAGCCCGCTCAGAACTACATCAACCGGCGGCACGCGCTGAAACACGAGTTCGCTACGCCCCGGTGCGAGCACTTGGTTTTCGGCGACATAGCCCTCCATCATCGGCAAGACCTCAAGTCGCGGTGCGGTATTGAAGACTTCACCAAAGCGGCCCTTCATCACAAGCCCCAAGAACTGCTGCGTGCCGTCGGCACGCGTAACCTTGGTCAACTGCGGGCGGTCAACGGAGACGGACTGACCGTTCTCATCAACTGGGTGCACCTCAAAACGATAAATGGAGGATCCAAGATCAAGGTCTCGCAAGCGAGCGTGGACATCAACCTGCCCCGGCTGAATGACAAGCCCATCGACTGTCAAAAATGCATCTGGGTAGCCCTGCAATCGGAAGGAGACGGCGTAGGTGCCAGGCCGCACCCAATCGAAATAGGCGTAGGACTTGCCTTCGTGATTGCGGATCTGATCATCGCGTGGCGTGACCTCTTCACCGACCGGCGCAGCAACCGCAACGGGGACCAGATCGACACGCACGCGCTCGCGCACCATCCATTCGGGAGCTAGCACCGTGCCGACAACACGGCACTTGCGAACCAGTTCGACACGTTGGATGCCACCGGCGCGACGCAAGTCCGCCAATACCCGGAAGTGGTCACGCGCCTCAACGCGCAAGCGATAGCGCCCCTGTTCTAGCGAACCAAAAAGCTGGAAGTTGCCTTGCTCGTCGCACTCCGTGCGAACAAAGGTCTCGTCAACGAAGCGCAACTGACCGTCCTTGCCCACCGGTCGCTCACGCTGAAGTTGCACACTGGCCGCGGCAACCGGATTGCCACCGTCATCGACAACAACGCCGCGCACAATCTCTGCAAAATCGTCGAGGACAATCTCGCCAAGATCAGAGACCATTGCCACGGGCAACTGCGCCACGGGCATCGCGAAGCCTCGCGTCGGCACATCGCCACCGAGACGAACCTCGAATCGGTATGGCGCGAGTTGATCGGGACGCACCTTGTAAGGCAGATGGAACCGTCCCTCATCGTCAGAGACGACCTCCTCGCCCTCCAGACGCCCCGCCCTAGAAGTGAGCAGGAACGACGGCTTGACACCGGCGAGTGGCATGCCATCCGCATCAACCAGCTTCGCAAACAGCATCCCCGCATCGGGCGCGACTACGAGGTCAACCTCGACCCGCTCACCCGCCGCAACCGGGCCTTGCAGCTGTCCTGACTGCCAGCGGAAGTCATCATCGTCGAGACGGCAGCCAGCCTCGAACAACAACCCGAGTCCGACGTGCGGAAACTCGATCGTACGCTCGTTCTGTTCCTTCCTCAGCATCACCCGCGACCACTCCGCCGCATCGCCCCCGAGCATCTGCAACTGACCGCGCACAGGGTGCGTGTATGGACGCCCGTCACGGTCAACCGTGCGCAACGAGAGACACGCAGTCGCCGGTTTCTGCAACTCAATGACATTGTCCCGCGACGAATCAATGGCGATCTCCTTCGTCACCGGCGCCGTCAACGGCATCAACAACGCGGCCTCGAACGTGGAGGCAACAGCAATCTCGAGCTGCCTTCCGCCCTTCGCGCCGCCCTTGGCACCGCCCTTCGTGCCGCCTTTCGCACCGCCCCTGGCACCGCCCTTCGCACCACCCCTGGCACCGCCCTTCGCGCCGCCCTTCTTGGCGTTCTTCGCGCTGCTCTTCGCTGGCCTCCGATAGAGCTGGAAGTGCTCAATCACGGCGAGACCATCGTCATCCGTCATACGACGCGTGCGCACCTCGGTACGCGCCAGCCCCCGTTCTTCTGATGCCAGACCGGCGCGCCGGCGCTGTTCATCAGCCTGACGAGCCGATGCGAGTTCGTCGCGCGCAGCCGCAAGCGAACCCTCCAACTCAGCGAGCTTCCGCCCACCACCTCGGGCATTGCCCGGATTGGCACGCATCCATTCGTGCATTCCTTCGACCCACTGCTCAAGTTGCTGCGCGTTCGCTTGCATCTCCGCAACAGTTCCCTGCAACGGGATCCGCTCGATGATACCAACAGCTGCTGCCGCGACTGGATCCCCGCGGTCGTCAACGACCCGAATAGTGATCGACTCGTCATCTACAAGCGTCAGCACTTCAACGCGCTGCGCTTCTTCGCCTGCGGCGATCCGCTTGAATGCGTAGGCACCAGGTAGTCTGGCGGCAATGACCGCGCTGCCCTTGACGTTCGCAACATCAACGACGCCATCATCATTAGCTGTAAACCGACGCCCCTGACGCTCGGCGACGGTGCTCCAGTGTTCTGCGAATGCTCCTTGTGAGGCTCTCCAATTCGCTCTGCCTCCATCCAGATCGTCAAACACGAACACCTCGGCGCCTGCAGCGGCGGAGCCCTCGGTTCGATTCCAGACCTGAATCGTTAGGTAGCGCAACTCCTGTGTCGACTCGACGACCGTGCGGAACAGGCTCTCTGGCACCTCGCTTTCGACCAACTCGCTGGCGACGTCGCCAATCGCGGGGGCAACCCCACGCAACGCGACCTCCGAGTCGCCAGATTCGTTGGCACTGGCCGTCGTCGTGGCAGGCAGCGGCGCTTCAGTTTCCGACCAGAAATAACAAAGTACTCCGCCAACTAGCGCGACCAGAGCAATGACAGTTAGGGCGAATAAGCGGGAACGATCCATAGCACGTTCAGTCTGCACGACACTGCCAGTGGAGTCAAATTGCACGGCCATTTGTCGTGCCTAGTTCGGTGCGGCAAGCCATTCACCGATCCACCCGCCGCAATAAAACGGTGCCCAACCACGCAACGAACCGCAGCCTGCTACTGCTTCCGAAACATCGCATGGCGCTTATCGCCACCCGACAGCAGGTAAGCCATCAAGTCACGCAACTCATTTTCGTTCATCGATGCCACCGTGCCAGTCGGCATCATCGACACGGGCGACAACTCGGTGCTAGCCACATCATCCAAGGCAATCTTAGTCAGCGCACTGAAGTCATACGGGTTGGCGGCGATGGCAAGTTCCGAGGCAGTCTTGTAGATGACGCGGCCGGTGACCGCCCCGCCACTCTTTAGCGTCACGATGCTCGCCTGGTATTGCTCGGCGATGGTGTCACTCGGTTCGCAAATCGACGTAACGATGTCGCGGATCGAGAAGCGCTTGGCGACAGAGCCGAGATCCGGACCACAGTGAGCACCGGTGCCCTGGAAGCGATGGCACGCGATACAGGTACCGGCAGCGAACATGCGCTTGCCGTTGGCAAAGTCCCTCCCGACAAGATCGCCAGACATTAGCTCCATCGCTGTCTCGGTCGACCAAACACCGGATGGTCCCGCGGCAGTCGGCAACGTGCTCAGGTCCAGCGGCGCGATGTCACCAAGCAACCACGCCACCGCTGCGGCTTTGTCTGCTGGCAGGTGGTCGATGGCATCACTGCGAATCGCCCGGATGTAGCCGTCAAAGCTCTGGCCGCCACTCTTCTCCAGCGTGTCCTTCAACCACGAGAAGTAGTATTTGCGCGTATCCAGTGACCAACCGCTCTGCACGCGGCGAAGGCAGTAGGCGTAGTGGATGTTCTGGCTATTGGGCGTGTTGGCCATCGCCTTCAAGATCGGCTTGCCATACTGGTGCCGCGACAACATCTGCTCGTCGTAGGCGAGCGTCTTGGTTTGCGTCACCTTCATCAACGCGACGGTCTTATCGACGACCGCTGGTGCGTCAAGGTAACTGAGCACGCGGCAGAGCTCGGTATTGATCGCTTCGTCTGCCGATGGAAAGAACGGGTCGAGCTTCGCGACCACCGCTTTGCGGTCGCTAGGCTGCGCTTGGCCGAGACGCGTCATGCACAGCGAGTACGCCCGTAACAGCGCCAATTTGTCGGCTCTCGTTAGAGCATCGAAGGCGATGGCATTGAGCTTCTTGAGGACACGACCCGCCAGCGGCTTCTCGCCGTGACGACAGAGGGCAATGCTCGCGTGAATCACCGCACGAGCATCGCTCTCAGCAAAGACACGATCCTGCCACAGGTTCAACTCTTGGTTCTCAATTGCCAAACGCGCGGCATAGCGAATGGTGCGATCAGCATGCGACAAGTGCGGCCAAGCTTGCTTGATCGCCGCAATCCCACCATCGGCACTGCCGTGAAACTGCTCGAGCGAATGCCGAAGATCGCGCAGGTCTTGGTTGTCACGCTTCACCTGCTTGCTGCCGCTGGCTTCGGAGCCAACATAGCGAACTCGATACAGCTTCGAGTCCGTGTTGCGGCCTCCTACCAAGAAGTACATGTGCCCATCCGGACCAAACCGCATCGCGGAAATGTTCAGCGGAGTGCCGTTGAGGAACTCCTTCTTCGTCGCGGTATAGCTCGCGCCACTCTCCGTCATATCGACGGTGAAGATCGTCCCAAAGGTCCAATCGCACACGAACAATTGGCCCTGGTAGCTGCTCGGAAAGTTTGAGTGATGGCCAAAGCTGATCCCGGTCGGCGACCCCGGCCCCATCTCAATCACTGCGCCGCTACTGTCGGCGAAATACTCCGGCCATTTCGCCGAACCCGCGCGCCAACCAAACTCGCTGCCAGACGTGACGTGGTTTACACGGGTCGGTCGATACCACGGACTACCAACGTCGAACTCCAGGTCCGAGTCATAGGTGAACAATTCCCCCTCTGGATTAATCGCGAGATCAACCGAGTTACGGAGGCCACAAGCAACCATCGTCCAGTCGTTGCCATCTGGAGAGATACGGCAAATCCAACCGCCAGGTGCGCGCACTCCGGTCGCGTGACCGCTCGGGTCCGGCATCGCGGGCAGCAGCGAGTCCTTTTCCCAAACCGGCGGTTCGAGGCTACGCACGCCATCGGGCACCCGCGAATGGTTCCCTGAAGTCAGATAGAGGCCCTCGCCATCTTCGGTCACAATGATCGTGTGCGCCGAGTGCTCCCAACCAGGATGCAGTTTTTTGAGCAGCGTGAACTCGTCAAAGGTGTCGTCACCATCGGTATCGCGAACCCGATAGAAGCCCTTCATCGTCGACATATAGAGGCTGTCGAATGCGAATAAGAAACCGAGCGCGCCAGCGACCGTTCGCTTGCCCCAGGCAACTGGTTCAAACGGAAATCCCGGCAGGCTCTCGACCTGAATGGTGCTCGTCGGATCCTTCTGGTCCGCAAGCGTCACGCGAAACACGCCCTTATCATCCTGATCCGAAACAACCAGCCGGCCCTTGGGATCAAACGCCATCGCGACCCAAGAACCCTGCGACTTGGGCACGGTGTAGAGCAGTTCGGCGTCGAATCCTTCGCGCAGAGTGATCTGCGTGTCGGCGTCGAGCACATAGACTTCCTGCTCTTCCTCGGAGGCCGTGCAACCGACCGCGCCATACGCGACGATCGCGAGCAGAGTCAGGATCCAATACTGTTTCATGGCGGTCATCATGACGCAACGGATCGCAAAAGCGTGCCCGAGAATCGTCACCGTGTCGTCGCAAACCCCGCGCACAGAAGTCATCATGCCTCCCACCACTGCCTGGATCGCCGCACTTGCTCTTGCGACTGGATTAACCGCACACTGCGCCAGCCAAGAACTCCCCAACATCATCATCATCTACGCCGATGACCTCGGCTACGGCGACCTCTCGAGCTACAACCCCAACGCGGCCTACAAGACCCCGCGACTCGATCGCATGGCGGCCGAAGGCATCCGCTTCACTGACGCGCACAGCCCGGCCACGATCTGCTCGCCATCCCGTTATGGCCTATATTCCGGGCAACTAGTCTGCCGAACCGGCCGTCGTCCGCGCGCATTCGAAGGCCCTGGCGGCCCGAGTTTCATCAAGCCTGGCGAACTGACCATCGCGCAGATGCTGCAACAAAAGGGCTATCGAACCGGGGTGTTCGGCAAGTGGCACGTCGGTCTTACCTGGCGCGACAAAGACGGCAAGCGGCTTGGCGGCGGCTTCAAAAACTCGTTGCTGATCGACTACAAAAAGAGCACGCCGCTGATCGATGGCCCCAATGCGCTCGGCTTTAACGAGTCGTTCATCACGCCGAACTGCCCGACCACCGACCCGCTCTACCTCTACATCGAAAACGGCATGGTCCCGGTAGAAGCCAGCCAGCGACACAACCGCAACAACCTACCGAACCCGGGTGGCAAGTGGCGGTGGGACAACGACGAGGGCTGGATGTCACCGGGATACCGATTCGTCGACGCCGACCTGCTGTTCTATGACAAGACGGTGGCGTTCATCCGCGAGCATCGCAAGAGTCACGCGAAGCAACCGTTCTTCGCGGTCTTCTCGACCCAGATAGCCCACGCGCCGGTGCTGCCGGCCGAGGAATTTCGCGGCAAGACCAAGGCCGGTGCGCGCGGCGACTTCGTGTTCGAACTCGATGCGTTAGTCGGCCGCGTCCTCGATGAGGTGGCCGCACTAGGCATCGACGACAACACTCTCATTCTATTCAACTCCGATAACGGGCCCGAAACGCTACACACCGTGTGGATGCGAAAGGACCACGATCACGACGCAGCCGGCGGCTTCCGCGGCATGAAGCGCGACGGCTGGGAAGGCGGCCACCGCGTGCCGTTCTTGGCACGCTGGCCTGGGCGAATCCCCGCGAACCAAGTCTCGTCGCAACTAACCAACACAACGGACATCTTCGCGACCATTGCATCGGTAATCGGATTCGAACTGCCCGATGAGGTTGCCGTCGACAGCTTTGACATGCTGGCCGTGATGCTCGGCATGCACAAGCAAGGTGAATCGGTGCGCCCGCACATGCTGACGCAGAGCTTCCGCGGCGAATACCAACTTCGCATGGGTGCTTGGAAATTGCTCGACCACACAGGCTCCGGGGGCAACAACTACGAGAAGGGGTTGCTGCAGCAATACCGACTGCCGGAGTCTGCCCCGGAAGCGGAGGGCCAACTGTTCGATCTCGCTGAGGATCCCGGCGAGACCAACAACCTGTTCGTCACCGCCAGCGCTCAGCGCAAGGTCATGCGAACACGACTGGCAAAACTCACCGCTCGCAACGGCGGTCGCACCGCGCGACGCGACCGGAAGCCGATCGGGATCGAAAACGTCCCCCACCTAGACAAGCGCTAGCAGGATGGTGCCAAAGTAATTGGCACAACAGGGTCTCGATCATCGATGCCGATCGGTGCGCGGCAACTCAAATTGATCGACTGCTGGCACGTGTGGCCTGCTTGGCTCCGACTGCACTGACCAAGCCATTTGCACTCCACAAGACCAAGCTGGCCGGCACGGTGAACAATTCGAACACGTGCATTTGACTGCGCCTCGGTTACACACTTCCCCAGCTTGCCCGACACCCCAGTCAGTTCCCGCCGTGTGCTCTCCCTGTGGTGGCCGCTAGCCAGCAGCTGGCTCCTGATGGGTGTCGAGATGCCAATGCTTGCGGTTGCGATGACCCGCATGCCCGGCGGCGACCCCCACCTCGCGGCACTGGGCGCGTTGGTGTATCCGCTATCACTTCTGATCGAAGCGCCGATCATCATGTTGCTGGCGGCGTCGACGGCGCTGGTGCGCAACCTCGACATTCACGAACAACTCCGCCGCTTCGCTCATGTGACGGCAGCGGTGCTGACCGTCATCCACGTGCTGGTTGCGTTCACGCCGGCATTCGACTTCATCGCGCTCGACTTGATTGGCGTGCCCGATGCAATCGTCGAACCCGGCCGCCTCGGCATGCAGATCATGACGCCGTGGACGTGGGCGATTGCCTACCGCCGCTTCCAGCAGGGCGTCTTGATCCGCTGCGAACAATCCAAACTCGTCGTCTATGGCACCGCGATTCGGTTAGTAGCGAACGTCCTAGCACTTGCGATTGGCATCTCAGTCGGCACTTTGCCTGGCATTGTCGTCGGCACGATCGGCATCATCTGCGGCGTCACCGCAGAAGCTGTCTGGGCAGGATGGTGCTTCCATCGATTCGCCAAGCCTAAACTTCGCGAGCAACAACTCGCGCGACAACAACTGGACGCAGACCACGTCGAGGCTCCGCTGGCGTGGCCAAAGTTTGCGGCCTTCTACATCCCGCTCGCGTTCACGCCATTGATCACGATCGTGATCCAACCAATCGGATCGTGGGCGATGAGCAAGATGGCTAACCCAATGTTGTCGCTCGCAGCATGGCCAGCAGTTTATGGCATCGTGTTTTTGACCAGAACAGCTGGCTACGCATTCAACGAAGTGGTCGTCGCCTTGGCTGGCAAACCAGGCGGCCACCGCGCGCTGCGCCAATGTGGCTACGGCATCGCTGGAGTCGCGAGCGCCGTGCTATTGGTGTTGGCGACCACCCCGATCGGTGAGTGGTGGTTTGGCACAGTTACGGGCATGTCGCCAGAACTGACCGCACTCGCCAGTGCGTCGTTGCTAGTCGCGATCCTGATGCCCGGTTACGCCGTCGCGCAGAACTACCACCAAGGCATACTGGTGCACAACCAACGCACCCGCCCAATTACCGAAGCCGTCGTGATCTACCTAGCCATCTGCTGCGGGTGCCTGGTCATCGGCGTTGACTATTTCCCAGAGGTGCCAGGTATCCAGGTCGCGCTGGGATCATTCACGATTGCCGGGCTTTGCCAAACTGCATGGTTGCTGCTGCGACGCCAAGGGCCGCCGCGCCAGGAAACTGCGGCCGGCTAGGCCGGGTGAACAAGGCAAGCCTCTAGCCTGGGACAGCATGGCTGACGGCAAGATCTATGCGGCGCCTGCCAAGGGTGAAGTCACCGCTTAGAAGTAGGGAGCCCTAGACGGACGTATCATGACTACGCCCGCGATGCTCGCTGGCCGGATCGAAGCGCGCACCTGAGCGAAGCCTGCAACCCTGAGATCACTGCAGCGTGATGGTGCGCGGCCAGCCGACGAATTGCTTGGCGTCGGCCTTGCTCACATCGACATGCCGCGGCCAGCATTCGAATGTCACAGCGTTGTTCTGCTTGTCGAACCGCACTAGCCCGTAGCCAGCGCCATGTGATTCGGTCTCAGGGTTAGCGTAAGCATGCATGGTGACCTTGTTGGCAAGGCCATCCAGGTAGTCGCCAGTCCACGGCAAAAGGCTCTTCGGGTCGCGCGCACCACCGGCCACGCCATCTTCGGGCCACCACCAGCGACTGTAGATCGTGTTCACGATCGCAGGCACGACGAACGCCCATGGCCCATCTCGATACTCATCGATTCCGTGTTGAATCAGCGTCGCAAGGTGTTGATCACCGGCTATGTGCACAGCGTTCGCGGCGCGAATCAACCGCAACGCGTCGTTCCGGCCGGTCTGTGGCCAACCATTAGAGTCGAGGTCCGCGTGCAGACGATTTTTGATGGAGCCGTGCAAGTGCGCGCCGCCACAGAATCCAGTCTGCGACAGCACGGCGCGCATCTCAATGCCCTGCTTGGGCCTGCCCCACTGCGCCAAGAACTTGTGCTGACGTTCGCCGAGCAGAACGAGACCTTCGAGATCGATGCTCTTCGGATCGTAGTCAGGGTTGATAATGTGATCGGGCCGCGGCCCTTGCTTTGGAATCGTGCCGGCAGGCCCGGTCTTCCATTTGCGATCTTCGAGAACCGCAAAGCTCACGCCACCGAGCACATACTCGGTGAAGTAGACACCAATGCCCTGCGCGATCGGCGCGGGGTCGACGGGATCAGGTAAGTGCGCGGTCTGACCGCGCTCAACCATGCGCACGTATTCGGGGTGGTGCATGTAGCCACCGTCGGCACCACCGCCGAGTTTGCTGACCGCACCGGCTGCGCCCCACAAGTTGGCGTGGCCAACATCGTGGTCATCGGGAATCGTGATGCACGGGCGGTCGCGGAAGGCATCGCGGAACTGCAACCCAAACTTAAGCCACGCCGCGGTGTGTTGCGCGTGGTCGTAGCTCTGGTCGCCCGCGAAGAACAGTAAGTCAGGATCCTGGTGCAGCAAGTTGCGCACGAAGTTGGGGCGCATGCCGCGGTCCTTCTTCGAGTTACACGACAACGCCGCAACAACGATCTCGTTTTGGTCAGGTGCCTTGCGCACCGAGCCAACGAACATCGCTTCCTTACCGTGACGCAAGCGGTAGCGCACGGTCTTCGAAGCATCCCAACCGTCAACTCGGAAGCACGTCGCCCAACCGATGTCGTTGACTTTTTGCCGCTGCAGTTCGACCCACTTGCCGGCTTGTTCGACCTCCAGTCGCACGGTGCGATCTTCCTTCGGATACAGCGGGAACAACTGCGCGGTCATCTTCAACACGCCGTTGTGAACCGTGTAGATGCCAAACGCTACGACCTGATCGCGCGGCACGAACACATCGACGATCGGCGACTTCTTGCGGTTCCACCAATCGTTGACGCAAACCGAGTCGAGCCTCTTGCCGAACGGCGCAACGACAGGTGGATCGCCGTGCTGAGCACAAAGCGTGGTCGCGGACAGTAGTAGGGCGAGAACAGAGAGCTTGGTGACGCGCATCAACCGCAGTGTAGATCGCCAGGACGCCAGCGTCATACCGCCAATTGCTGCTTTCAGTGGCTGGTGGCTAGCTCGCGCGCCTGCCCTGCCGACGTCGGAGCGTCTCGCGGCAGGATAACAAGCCCTACCGACCGCGGTATGCCTCGCCCGACGAGATCCACTGCGGCGCCTGCCCACCGATGCAGAAATGGTCAAGCCACTGCTTCATGCGCATCGAGTAGTCGAGCTTGTTCGCATACTGCTTCAGGTGATGCGGCTCTTCGCGATACTGCAAAAACACGCACGGCTTCTGCAAACGACGCATCGCCATGTAGAGCTCGATGCCCTGCGTCCACGGCACGGCGCCATCCTTGTCGCCAAACTGAATCAGTAAAGGCGTCTGGATACGGTCCGCGAAGAACACCGGTGAGTTCTCGATGTAGAGGTCGAGGTCCGTCCACAGGCTGCCACCGATGCGACTCTGCGTCTTCTCGTATTGGAATTGCCGCGACATGCCGGAATCCCAGCGAATACCGCCGTAAGCACTGGTCATATTCGTGACGGGCGCACCGGCGACCGCACACGCAAAACGATTCGTCTGGGTGATGACAAATGCCGTCTGGTAACCCGACCACGAGTGGCCGTGCAAGCCGATGCCGTCTGGCTTAGCCACGCCCATGTCGATCAGCTTCTGGACGCCTGGCACCAGGCACTTGGTCGCGGCATAACCGGGGTTGCCGATATCAAACCGGATGTCCGGCAAGAACACGCAGTAGCCGTTGCTCGCGTAGTAAGGAAAGCACGGCCGGTGATTGACGACGACCTGATTGAAGTCGTGCAACCGCTGCGAGAAGAACCGGTAGTAGTAGACCAGCACCGGGTAGCGCTTGCCTTCCTCGTAATCGTCCGGCTTGATCAGCACGCCCTGCAACGGCTTGCCATCGAGGCTCTGCCAGTCGATCAGTTCGGCGTCTCCCCACGCAAACGGTTCGGTCTGCTCGCCGAGGTGGCTGACCTGCGTAACGTTGCCGAGTTCGAAGTCGCACACCCACAAGTCTGGGAAGTCGCGGTAGGTCTGCCGCGTAAACAGAATTTTCTGACCGTCTTCGCTGTCCGCCAACACGGTGTAGTTCGCAGCCTCTTCCATCACACTCTCGACGTTGCCGTCCACCAGCAGGCAGAGGCCACGATACTTTTGCTGCTCGTGACTGACACTGAGCAAGACCGGCTGAGAAATATCAACGTGCGGATCCAAGGCATCCAGGTCGACGAAGCGAAACGTGCGCAGCGTCTTGCGACCTTCACCATGGGTCAGGTTACGGGTCGTGCGGGCACCGGCGGCATCGAAGGCGATCTCCCAGATATCGTACTTGTCGTAGACATAGACGGCACTGCCATCGGCCCGCCAACCGGCCGTGCCATACGACGGCACGTCCGAAGGAAAGTCATGATCCTCATTGGCGAACGGCGTGTCCAAGACTCCCGTGACGTTGCGGTGCTTGCCAGTCTTGCCATCAAAGTGGTTCCAGTAGCCACCGTGCCAATACAGCAGATGTCGGCCGGTCGGCCCCAACGTTGTCGCACCCGAGGACAGATGCGAGCGCAGCAACTGGCGCTTCGCTGTCTTGGTGTCGACCAAGTAGAGGTCTTCGTAGCGACCATCCCACGTCGTCTCGGTCGCGTAGCGCGCGCGATCGGATCCGAGGCCCAACAACGAGCCTTCGGGCACCCGCACCGCCTGCATTTTGCGATCGGCTAGCTGCACCAACTTGCCAGTATCGGCATGCCAGACGGCGGCGTAGGTCTGCTTTGAATCACGTTTCCAGCGGGCTTTCTGCTCGGTGCTAATCTGCGGATCGTCGCTGTGCCAGATGTCGAGTTTGCGACCGTCAACCAACGCCTCCAGGTCAAATGCGTCGTCGGGGATGACGTCCGCTGCGAGCTTTTTGCCTGCCTTCTTGCGCTCGTCGGCGGCACGCTTATGCGTCGCCAGCGCCCGCACCTTATTGGCCATATCGCGATGCCAAAAACCGGTAAACAGGCGATGCCCAGTTTTGGACCAACGCAGTTCGGGAGCCGTCGGCATCACCCACTGGTCACCGGTCGCGCCGGTCCAAGCGATGCGTTGGGCCTGGTCGGCTTTGATCAAGTAGATCGTGCCGTCACCCTTGTCGCCCAGTTCGTCTTGCGGTGCATCCGCCGCCGCAAAACGGTCGCCACTCTCGGTCCACGCCATCGCAGTGACGACGTGGTTCGCCCGCGCCATCACCGGATGCGGCTGATCAGGATGGTTGTCGAGGCTGCGGCGATACAGGCCATTCTGGACACCCGTCGACTCGGCAACGGCGTAGTAGAGGTTGCGCGAGTCGGGACTGAAGGCAACCCGAATGGCGTGCTCGCTGGCAGTGATCGCACTCGGCGAACCAAGCCGCCAGAACTTGAGTTCTGTGCCCACGTCGCGCTTCTTGCTCGGCTTCGGCGCAGAGTCATCGCCGCCGGATTCACCCTCGCCCTTGCCCTTGCTCTCAGCCTTCTTGGTTGGCTTGTGATGCCGGAAGGCAACCCAGACGCTGTCCTTCGAGAACACCACCGACTGCACCCGTTCGTGAGCAACCTGCTTGCCTGTCTTAAGCTCAAGAACCACCAGCCCCTGCATCGGCTTTGGCTCGCTAGCAGCAAACGCCGGCGGCGACACCAAGACTGCGAGCCACTTGCCATCTTCGCTGAAGACCGGCCGTTGGCCACGCGCGATGCGATGCTCACGCTGCCGTTCGAGATCGTAAACAATCACTTCGCCGTCGCCGCGATCCGGTTGCGATTGATACGCAACCGCAGTGCCGGTCGAGGCGAGCACCGGCGACTTGATCTGCCGGAACTTCATCACGTCCAGAAACGTCAACGCTCGCTTACCAGAGACGTCGGGTGCCGCTGGCGCTTCCGAAGACTGCGCGAGCAACGGCTCGACACTCGTAACTAGGGCCACAAACGCGAGGGACAAGGCACGGATCAGGCAGAGGCGCATCCACGCATGCTACCGCCCACGCGGTCGTCGCCGCTGCCACAGACACCTTCCGCTACGTCACAATCCGATACCAACAACGCGCGTCAGAACTCAGCCGCGACCTTGCGGCCCGCGCGGTCGCGATCCTGCCCGTGCTGGGCGGCAGGATAATCAGGCAATTCGGCGTCGTTGGCGTCCTTGGCGGGGCTGGGTCTACGCCTGAGTTCTGCTACCGGCACCATTCGTATTCTACGACGCATGCATCGACGGCATCACTGTGTCGCGACTGTCGAGGCCAAATATCCGCGGACGCATTCCGTGACCGTCGCTGCTACTCTTCGTCGATGACGAGGATCATGGTATTGGGCGCTGGCATGGTAGGCAGCGCGATGGTGCGCGACTTGGCTACCCGCCACGAAGTATTATCGACGGACTGCTCCGAGACGGCGCTGCAACCGCTCGCAGCGGTTCCAAACGTGACCACGCAGCAACTCGACTGCAGCGACAGCACGGCCGTAAAAGCAGCAGCAGCATCGGTCGACGCCGTTGTATGTGCGGTGCCTGGCTATCTCGGCTTCGCGACGTTGCGCTCGCTGATTGAGATCGGCAGCAAGGTTGCGGACATTTCATTCTTCCCCGAAGACGCGCTCGAACTCGATGCCCTGGCCAAGGCAACCGGAGCCGTCGTCGTCACCGACATTGGCGTCGCACCAGGAATCGACAACCTGATCCTCGGCCATCACGACGCCCAGATGGATGTGCAGAGGTTTGAGTGCCTAGTCGGTGGCCTGCCGATCGCGCGCTCGTTCCCGTTCCAATACAAGGCACCGTTCTCACCGATGGATGTTGTCGAAGAGTATCTACGACCGGCACGCATCTACGAACACGGTCGCGAAGTCATCAAGCCGGCGCTGTCCGAGCCGAGCTACCTCGACTTCCCAGGCATAGGCACGCTGGAAGCGTTCAACACCGATGGACTGCGCTCGCTGATCCAAACGATGCCGCACATTCCTGACATGATCGAGCGCACCCTGCGCTACCCGGGCCACCGTGAGTTGATGCTGGCGTTCCGCGAGAGCGGCTTCTTCTCCGATGACCCGATCGACGTCGACGGGGTAAAGGTCACGCCACGGGCCTTCACTTCGAAGATTCTGTTCGACTCGTGGAAACTGCAACCTGGCGAGGCAGAACTGACGGTGATGCGCGTCACCGTCGAGGGCATCGAAGGAGGCCAACCACGCCGCCATGTCTACCACCTCGAAGACCGCGGCGATGCCAAGTCCCAGACGTCCTCAATGGCGCGAACCACCGGCTACACATGCACTGGCATGCTCGAGTGCCTGCTTGACGGCAGTTGGGCGACCGTTGGGGTGACCCCACCAGAGTTGGTTGGCAAGACCGAAGGACTTTGGCCAAAGATCCGCGCTCATCTTGCAGAGCGCGCCGTGACGTTGACCGTGACCAGCGAATAGGCGCGCGGAAAGCTCGAACTCCTCGCCACGGAATGCACGGTTGGCAGTAGCGTGAAAGCAATGGAATCGTCCACCCCGCAACGTCGCTTTGCCGTTCTAATCGACGCCGACAACGTCTCCGCACAAGTCATCGAAGGTCTACTAGCTGAGGTCGCCAACTACGGCACGGCCATGGTCAAGCGCATCTACGGCGACTGGACCCTGCCCAACCTGAAGTCGTGGAAGGCCCTGCTGCTTGAGCACGCGATCCAGCCGATCCAGCAGTTCCGCTACACAGTTGGCAAGAACGCGACGGACAGCGCGCTGATCATTGATGCGATGGACCTGCTCTACCACTCGAAGCTCGACGGCTTCTGCCTGGTCAGCAGCGACAGCGACTTCACCCGGCTTGCCTCGCGCATCCGCGAAGAAGGCCTGATGGTGATCGGCTTTGGTGAGCGCAAGACCCCTCGCGCCTTCGTGACGGCGTGCGACCGCTTCATCCACACTGACATCCTGCGAGCAGCGGGCCGTGAAAGTGAGACCAAGAAGAAGAGCCGCCCAACGTCCCTGAAGATCGATGCCAAGCTGATCGATCTGCTGCGATGGGCCGTCGAAGCGAGTGAAGACGAGGAGGGCTGGGCCAACCTCGGCACCGTCGGCGCGAAGATCATGGCGCAGCAGCCGGACTTCGATGCGCGTAGCTACGGCTACGGCAAGCTGTCGAGCGTGGTCCAAGCCACCGAAGCGTTTGAGATCGAACGCGAGACGGCCAAGAGCGGCCGGGTCGACATTCTGATCCGCGAACTGCCGAAGCCAGCCAAGCGCCGGACGCGATCGCATCGCTAGGCACCCGCACCGCTGAGCAAACCACTCGCGACTCGCGCTACTTCTTGGCGGTCTTCTTGGCCGCCTTCTTCTTCCCAGCTGGGCTGGCAGCGCGAGACTCTGGACTGGTCACAATGCGTGGCACGATGCCGTCCCTATGGTTCGCCAGGGAGACCCCCTGCGCCACGGCCTGGGCGATCAGATCCTTCACGCCCGACTTCTGCAACACGCGGGCATCGTCGATGCGGATGTGACGGATCAACTTGCCCGACCCTTCGAGCAAGCCTTCGGGATCGTTGAGCTCCGTGCCGTGATTGAAACCCAGGTTGACGTGGTTCTCGTAAGCAACCGGGTGACAGAACGCGCCACCCAATTTGCCGGTGAACGTGAACACCGACCCGATCACATAGGTCGCAAAGACATGTTCGCAGGCATCCGGCGCGGCTTTGCGCACAGCAGCACACGCTGACTGCAGCGTTGCGGCAACCTCGTCAGAGCGAGTGGCGAGCACCGCGTCGAGCAACGCAACAGGATCTTCCATGGTTGATTCCACACGCGATGAACATGAGCAGCAGTTGCAAAACCACTGATGCGGCGGCGACCGTCGCGAGGACGGCTACCGGTCGAAGCGGATCCCTTCATCTTCGGGCTTCAGCGCCATGCCGGCTGCCGCCTGGAAGATCGCCGTAATCGGAGCAAAGCCCACCGGCCGGCCGGCATCGACCACCGGCACGAAATCGAGTCGCATCGGAGCGCCGCGACGAATCATCGTCAGCAATCGGTCCGCAGGCCCAACCACCGGGATGTCTTCGACCAGCACGTCGCCGATCGCGGTCGACAAGCGATCGCGCGCCACCGTCAACAACATCATGTCATCGAGTTCGCGGCCATCTTCGTGGCCGCCGGCCAGCAAACGAATCAGCAATCGCGCCGTCAACATGCCTCGGTATTGGTCGTCATCATCCACGACCATCAACGCACTCGGCATGCCAGCCTCTCCTTGCGCTCCTCGCAAGGCAATCATCGCATCGCCGAGAGTCTGATCGATCCGGACACGCAAGAAGTCCGTGCGCATTACGTCGCGCGCGCAGATGTCATCAGCCATCTTGTCGGTCTCCCAATTCATCCGTCATCGGTTCATCCGGCGTCGGCTCACCCGTCGTCGGCTCACCGGTAACTGGTTCGTCGGCACCCGCAGCAGCGTTTGCCAGCGACTCAGCATTTTCGAGTCGCGTCAACGAATCCTGCAGACCAAGCAACATCGCATTCGACATGCAATAACCCTTCAAGCGGCCGGCATCGTCGCAGATTGGCACAACCGCTTGGTCGTTATCAGCCGAGGTGCGCAACAGCGTAGTGATCGGGGTGTCCGGCAGTTGGTGCAGAACATCGGTACGGGCGACATGATTGATGCGGCGCGTGAAGTTGCGGCGCAAGAGTTCGGCAACCTGACGATCATCCAGGCCATCGTCTTCATCCGGGTTTGAGCCTTCGATCAGCGCCTCCAAGACATGCCACCGAGACAATTCGCCAAACAGGGCGCCATTGCGATCCTGCAGGAACAGCGGTTCAGGATTGATCGAGCGCTTAAACTTCTGTGTCTCGGTCAACAACCAGGCAGCCTCGCGCGTCTGGTGGTCGCAGCCGAACAGTGGGAAGCGCGTGGTCATCAAGCCCTTGCCGGTCACTAGCACCGATTGCGCGGCATCTGGGTTCGCGCCAGCGGCGTCTTGGCCATGGGCTCGTTCGTAGCGCTCAGACACCGCCGTCGCCCGCGCCATCGCCAACCGGGTCGACTGGAACAGCTTATTGTCGGCATAGAAGATGTTCTCGTCGCCAATCTTTCGGCGCAATCCGGTCGATGTCATCAACGCCTCCAGGTCACGCTCGACACCGCAGACAACTAGATAGATCTGACGTTCACGCAGCAAGACCCAGAAGTGCTCCAGCATTGCCATCGCGGTGCTGCCGGCGGCACGCAAGCGCTTCATGCGCAGCACTACTACGCGGGTCTTTGACGTCAAAGCCCGCAGCAACTGCGAGTCGAGATCTTCGGCTGCAGCGAAGTAGATGTCGCCCGACATGTTGATCGTAACGACCGGCTTCGGCGCTGCGCGCTGCAACGGCACCTCGTCGTAATCGCCGTCGGGCAGCGCCACCAACTGGGTCAGGTCCGTCTTGCCGGTAGCGCGCAAGATCACCACCAGCGACAACATGACCCCGATGTAGATCGCCCATTCGAGTGGCAACGTCAACGCTGCCACCATCGTGCCGACGAGCACGATTCGCGAGTTCTTGCCAGATTGCCAACTGAGCTTGATGCGCTGCATGTCGACCATCGAATACGCAATCACGATGATCATGCCGGCGAGCGCCGCCTGCGGGATGTAGTTAGCGACCGGCGCGAACACCAGCAATGTCAAGGCCGTCCAAATCGCCGAGAACACCGCCGCCATGCGCGTCTTGCCGCCTGACTTGAAGTTCACTGCCGTGCGCGTGAAGGAACCCGATCCGGCGAAGCAAGAGAAGAACGATCCGACGATCTTCGACACTCCCTGACCAACGAACTCGCGATTGAAGTCAAGCTTCTGTCGCGACGAACGCGCAACGATGCGCGAGATCGAGGTGGCCTCGATCAAACTGAGGATGGAGATCGCAAAGGCACCGGCGAACAGATCCTGGGTCAGACCGAAGTTCGGGTTCTTGATCAGTTCGGGCACGTGGAAGATATCGAGGCTGCCGACGATGCCCTGGGTATCGAGAATGATCGCGACCTTGCCCGGCCCCTCGAGTTCGTGCCAGCCAAGCCAGTAGGACAAGCCGCCAGCCACCGCGACCCCAATCAGCGCGCCGGGCAACCGCGCCAGCCGCTTGTGCATCTTCGGCAACAACACCAGCACGGCCGTCAGCGCGCCGATGATCAATGCATTCTGATTGGTCGAGCCAATGTTCTGGAAGGTCGCATACAGAACTTCGTAGGCTCGCCGTGCATCGCCCGTATCTACGTCGAGCACGTTGGGCAACTGCTTCGAGGCAATCAGGATGCCAGCACCTGCCGTGAACCCAATGACGACCGAGTTCGCGACATAGCGCACGATGTTGCCCAGTCGCAGCAGGCCGAAGCCAAGCTGGATGCAGCCAGACATCAGCGACAGCAGCAGGATCGCTTCCAGCACATCGACGCCCGGGTGGGTCAGTCCAAGGTTGACGGCCAGGCTGGAAAGCACCATGCACAGACCGTTAGTTGGGCCCGTGACAAGGTGCCGCGAACTGCCAAGGATCGCCGCAACCGCGCACGTCACGATCGCCGTGTAGATCCCCCAGACCACCGGAACCCCGGCGATGTAGGCGTAGGCCATCGCCTGCGGCACGCCCATCACCGCGACCGTCAGTCCTGCGACAGCATCGGCGCGCAGGCTATCCCTCAGGTATTCGGACAGGGTGGGTCGCGACGCGGAAGACAAGATGTCTGCGATCCTAGCGAAGAATGGTTGCCGCTGCATCAGTGTCACCAACTCACTAGTGCAACTTGCCCGCAAAGCTACCGACTCAGATCGCAACAACGGGGCGCGTGACGAAGAACTGGCATGCTCTGGTGGCGAGAGGCAGCTCCCGACCACGCATGCCGACAGGACCGGGCCTGTGACACGGCTCATCCGCCAACATCAGACTGACTGTGCCGGTTTCTGCGGCTGCGCAGCGCCAAGCCCCAAGCCGGGGCAAAGGCACAGGAATCGGTCATATCGACGATTCGATGGGAATTGTCGACAGCTCATCCGCTGCGCGCCGGCACCGCACCGGCCACATCCAGGGCAGGCCATGCCGCCATGCACGCTTCACGATGACCAACGTCGCTTTTTCGTCTGGCCTGCGCCAACATTGGCCACGAGGACCGCATGCAGCGTGACCACGATGCCCATAGTTTTCGCACCGCCATCCTTCCGGTTGGCTTTCTGCTCGCGATCTTAGTCTACGGACTGGTCGTGCGGCCGCTGTGGCTAGACCAACAGGCGCTGCCGCTCGAAGTCGTGTTCCTGCTGGCGTCGGCATTTGCGGTGACGCAGTTGCGCATGCTCGGCCACACATGGCAGCAGATCCAAGAGTCGATCGTGCAACGTATGGGGCGCGGCGTGCCAGGGTTCTTCGTGCTGTTCGCGATTGGCATGCTGATCGGCAGTTGGATCGTCTCCGGCACCATTCCGATGCTGGTGCACTGGGGCGTGCAGGTGCTCGACCCACAGTGGTTCTACTTGCTCGCGTTTTTGGTTCCGGTCGTGTTCTCGACCCTGACCGGAACCTCCTGGGGGTCAGCGGGCACCGTCGGCGTCGTGATCATGGGCATCGCGATATCCATCGACGCCGATGTCGCAGTCACCGCCGGCGCCGTCATCGGCGGCGCCTACTTCGGCGACAAGATGTCGCCGCTGTCCGACACGACCAACATGGCCGCGCTCGGCGCTGACGTCGATTTGTTCGAGCACATTCGCTCCATGATGTGGACGACAATTCCGTCCGCACTGTTCGCGGCGACGGTCTACACCATCGTCGGCTTCGTCGACACGCCGATCGGCAGCGGCGCGACCGCGGACTCAATGGCGTTCCTTGCGGCTCTGGAACGTTTGTTCGTGTTCCATCCAGTGCTGCTACTGCCACCCGTTGTGGTCTTGATCGGATCGATTCGTCGCATGCCGACGATCCCGGTGCTCGGCACCGCCATCCTGCTCGCGGCAGTGCTGGCGATACTGGTGCAACCGTTCTCGGTCATCAGCGTCTGCCAATCATTGACGACCGGCTTCACGGTCGACATGGCACCCACCGCCGGGGACCTTCCTGACGCCGTCGTCTCCCTCGTCGAACGAGGCGGCCTCTACTCGATGCGCGAAGCGATCTTCTGCGCGTTCTTAGTGTTCTTCTTCATTGGTATTCTCGACCGCATCAACGCGATGCCCATCGTAGTTGGCCGACTGTTTGGGTTTGCCTACACCCAAAGTGCCACGGTGCTGGCTGCCCTCAGTTCCGCGGCGTTGACCAATGCGCTGACCGCCAATCAGTACGCGACGAGTTTCATCATCGGCGATGCCTTCAAGCAGCGCTTTGACGACTTGCTGATCCCGCGCCGAGTGCTGTCGCGCTCTATTGAAGACACCGGCACGATGATCGAATCGCTGGTGCCTTGGCATCCCACCGCGCTATTCATGGTCGCGACGCTAGGTGTGCCCGTCGTTGATTACTGGAACTGGCAACTGCTGACACTGGGCAACCTGGTGATCGCGCCAATACTCGCCGTAACCGGCATTGGGTGCGCGTATGGCACGCGCAAGGCGCTTGCTGCCGCCAACGACTCGAAAGCTTAGAGATCCGCGTCACCTAGAAGGCCTGGTCTGCAAACCAGGCGAGCACTTCATCAGCGGAACCACGGAACGCAATGGGCCGCGCTAACCGGGTCATCGCGCGCTCGTAAAACTTGTCGTAGTAATGCAGCAGTAAGATGTCGATCCACGGAGCGTGAGCATCCATCGACAACCATCGATCTTCGTGATCCGCGAACTGCAACGCTGCCAGACACTCCGCCGTGCGCACGCCACCGAGACGCTTTGCCAGTTTATTGAGGTTGACCTCTAAGTCTTCGCGCACCACGGCACGCGACGACAACTCAGTCGGCTCAAACACATACTCGCGCGCAATGCGCGCCACTCGCTCGCTCTGCGTCGCCTCCAACATGACAACGGGCGACTGCTTGGTGGCGGTGTAGATGTATTCCGGCACTTCGAGTCGGCCGACGTAGCGGGCTTCGTCTTCGAGCAACGTCACGCGCGGCGCAGCCAGATGCACCGTCGCGGCGAGTTCATTTTCAAACGTCTGCTGCGATGGCTGCCCCACCGGGAATCCACCGAAGGCACTGCCGCGATGATTCGCTAGACCTTCGAGGTCGAGAGCCAAAACATCTTGCGGCACCAACTTGACCAACTCGTGCAGCAAGTCCGTCTTGCCACATCCCGTCAGCCCAGAAATCACCATCGACCGCGTGCTTTCGAACTGTGACTCCAAGCCCGCCATCAAGTAACGGCGCAGCGCCTTGGTGCCACCTTGCACGCGTGGCACGCCCGCGTCACCCAACCACTGCATCGCAATGCCACTGCGTTGACCACCACGCCAGCACGCGAACGCCACGGGGCGATCGCTAGCAACTGACGCTTCTCGCCAGGCGGAGACGCGCGACTCGCGATGTGGAGCCGTCAATGCAACTCCCAGCGCAACCGCCGCTCGCTGACCCTTCGTCCGGTAGCAGGTGCCCACCGCGGCACGCTCTTCGTCGTTGAGGATGGGCAATGCCACGGCGCCGGGAATGCCACAGCGCTGCACCTCAACTGGCGCCCGCACATCGAGCAACTGGAACGCCGGTTGCTTACCGCCCAGTGGAAACACGTCCGCTGGATCGATCTGAACTGGATCCTTCTGCACGGGCAGGGAGGTGGAATTAGAAGTCACGGGCACGACAAGAATCCTGACCCGGACAACAACGTCACTGGTCGAGAGCGTAACATCATGCCCTCAAACTGGCTGATGGCCACCGCTGCGACAAATGACCGACCCAACCAAGCTAAACACGCCCGCGCTGCTCGCGCACTCCAGACAACTGGCGCTCGCCGACCCCACCGGTGACGACGACACTCGCTGGAACGCCGTTAGAGAACTGCATCAACGTGGCGAAGCGGCAGCGTTCGATCAGGCCAGCGCGTGGAGCACCGACGCAGACCCGCTACTGCGAGCTTTGGCAGCGGATGTGCTCTCGCAACTCGGCTGGGACGAAGAGCATCCGTTTGCGCAACGCAGCGAACCGGCTCTGACAGCGATGCTCGATGACAGCGCGATCCCCGTGGTGTCAGCAGCACTGATGGCCATGGGCCACCTCGGCGTCGGCTCGGTTACGAGGGTCTGCACGCTGGCGGACCACAGCGAAGCCGACATCCGCTACGCCGTGGCCTACTGCCTTGGTAACCGCGAGGACACGCAATCGCGCGCCACCTTGATCGAGTTATCAAATGATGAAGACCATGAAGTGCGCGACTGGGCAACGTTTGGTCTCGGCACGTTGTGCGACAACGACACCCCGGCCATCCGCGACGCGTTGGCCGCACGACTGAAGGACGACGACGAAGACACCCGTTGCGAAGCGATGGTCGGACTCGCAAGCCGCAACGATCCGCGGGCTACAGCGGCCGTGCGCAAAGAACTCGAGAACGAATGCGTCGGCAGGCTCGCGATCGAAGCGGCAGGACTGCTGCGAGATCCACAGTTCACGCCTCGCCTCGAATCGCTGCTGGCCAGCAATCCGGATGACACGGATTTGGTCGAGGCGATCCTCAAGTCACAAGCGAGCCAAGACTAGTAATCCGCGTGATGCTTTCCAAGTTGACTAGTAGCGCCCAATATCGGCGTCGGCTACGAGGTAGTCATGAGTGAGTCCCGCGTCCTGCTCGATGCCGCCACGTTCTTGGACTCGGCGCACGCGATGCGCGTCGACGCCGCGTGCACCGAAGACATCCGCGAAATCATCAAGCGCTTCCTGAAGGTCGCGTATGAAGATCTCGGCAAGGCGCCGCGGCAATTGCACGGCGACGAATTGCAGACCGCCATCTGCCAGATGTTGCCGCGACACTTTGGCAAGAAGGACCCGCTAGCGCAGGCTGTGCCGGAGGTCTTACGCGCTTACTTAAACCACTTGCAGGACACCGGCATCCTGTCGCACCACTACGAACTGCAGCAAGCCGTCGAGTCGTCGGCGGAACCGTTCTTGGCAGCCGTCGCTAGTGGCAACGCGCACGCGCAGGCAACGGCGATGACGGAGAAGGGCACGCCGTTTGTACACCGCGCCAGCAAGACCGGTCGCAACGATCCGTGTCCATGCGGCTCAGGCAAGAAGCTAAAGAAGTGCTGCGGCAAGTGAGCAGCACCAGCCTGCAGGATCAATCCGTCGCGCCGACGACCTAACCAGTAGCCTGATCACTGGGGCGCAAGAAGAAGCCGGAGATACTTGCACGCACCGTCGCGCCTGCTGCCGAATTGATGCGGGCCACCATGTGAGGCGCGCCGGACAGCATCACAAGCCGATTCGGCTTGGGACACACGAAGTTGCCGCACCCGATCTCGAGTAGACGCTCCGAATAGGATTCCGTCTCAAACCGGTGGCCCATGATCGGCATCTCGCCTTGCTCTGCTTCGGCTTCAAGGTCGCGCTCGGCAACCAACAGTTCACCGCCCCAATGCGCATTCCAATGCGGGTGCGCATAGTAGATGAAGGCGCCGGCATACAACTCGTGGTCGTCGACGTGCCACGACAACCCGGTGCCCTGTGGATACACGTAGGGTCGCGCGCTGATGCGGTTCCAATCATCATCGATCAGCTTGCCGAAGAACTCGGGGCTATCGAGCAACTTGGACACCATGCTGGCAAGGCCACTGCTGGCAGGGC
>CALCZA010000080.1 GCA_937906475.1 uncultured bacterium | reverse complement strand
GCAGTAATTGACCCGCGCCCTGGCGCAATTGAGATCTCCGGCCACCACTGTGCCGGCCTTAGCCACCCCTCAGAGGCGCAACCGCATGGCTGCGGCAACTGCGGGCTGCCCAGTGCGAAGCGCCGCCAATGCCACCGCTGCGCCCACCTGCTGCACCTTCCCAGGTATCTGCTGCGAACAAACGAGAACGACTTGGCGCTGGAGACCCACTGCTACTGCCGTGGCGAGCGGCACGCTAGCGAGAAGAGTCTGCATCCGACTCTTCCCGCCGGCGGGGTGGCGACCTATTCTCCTCGCCCCACAACGTCGGCAACCCGACCAGTGGACTACCCCGCCCATGGCCAACGCATCCTCAGCATTTCCCCGCCACGATCAGTTCCAGGACCGCCACATTGGTCCGTCTGCCAAAGAACTGGATCAAATCTTAAAAGCCCTAGGCTGCCGCACGCTTGAATATCTGACCGAAAAGGCAGTGCCGAACAGCATCCGCTGGCAGACCGAGTTGGCAACGACCCCGGCGATGACCGAGCGGGATGCACTCGCGGAACTAACTGGGTTCGCCAGTGAGAACCGGGTCATGCGCAGCTACATCGGGCTCGGCTACCACGACACGATCACACCGGCCGTGATCCAGCGCAACATCCTCGAGAACCCAGGGTGGTATACGCAATACACGCCCTACCAAGCGGAAATAGCCCAGGGCCGACTTGAGGCACTACTCAACTTCCAGACGCTGATCCTCGACCTGACCGGTCTTGAGGTTGCGAACAGTTCGCTGCTCGACGAAGCGACGGCTGCTGCCGAAGGCATGGCGATGTGCCATCGCATGCACAAGAACAAGAGCGTCGACACGTTCTTCGTCGATGACAACGTACACCCGCAAACGCTCGCCGTGTTGCGCACGCGCGCCGAACCGCTCGGCATCCAGATCGAAGTTGGCGACCACCGCGCCGCGAAGCTCACCGAACAACACTTCGGCATCCTGCTGCAGTATCCCGGCAGCGATGGCATCATCGAGGACCCGACTTCGACGATCGAACGTATGCACGCGGCCGGTGGCTTCGTCGTCGTCGCCGCCGACCTGCTGTCGCTTACGATCCTCAAGGCCCCTGGCAAGCTCGGCGCCGACATCGTCTGCGGCAATAGCCAACGCTTCGGTGTGCCGCTCGGCTACGGCGGTCCGCACGCCGCATTCATGACGGCGACCAAGAACTTCCAACGACAACTGCCGGGTCGCATCGTAGGAATAACGATCGACGCCGACGGTCACCCCGCCATGCGCCTCGCGCTCGGTACCCGCGAGCAACACATTCGCCGCGAGAAGGCGACCTCGAACATCTGCACAGCGCAGGTGCTGCTAGCGGTCATGGCCAGCATGTATGCCGTCTACCACGGTCCGGAAGGCCTCAAGGCAATCGCCGAGCGCATCCGCAACCAGACCGAGTGCCTAGCTCACTCACTGACCAAAGCTGGCCACAAGGTGCTGGACGGGGCGCGCTTCGACACGCTGCGCGTCTGGCCGAAGGATGGCAGTAAGGCGGCGATGGCCGCGGCCGTTGTCGCCGGCATCAACCTGCGCGGCTTTGACGATGACAGTGTTGGCGTATCGCTCGACGAGACCGTCGAACTGCGTGACCTGCAGGACCTGTTCGCCGTGTTCGGTGGCAGCCCGCTGCAACTTGCGGTCGACAAGCAGGCCCCAGCACTGGCCGCGATGGCGCGCACCGCGCCATACCTCGAGCACCCAACGTTCCACAGCTACCGCAGTGAGAGCGAACTGCTGCGCTACATCCATCGCCTGCAACAGAAGGATCTGTCGCTAACGACGTCGATGATCCCGCTGGGCTCGTGCACGATGAAGCTCAATGCGACGACCGAGATGTATCCAGTGTCGCTGCCGGGCTTCAGCGCGATCCACCCGTTCGCACCGCTCGACCAGACCATCGGCTACCAGAAGATGTTCGACAACCTGTCGAAGTGGCTGTGCGACATCACTGGCTTCCACTCGTGCTCGCTGCAACCGAACGCCGGTTCGCAGGGTGAATACGCCGGTCTGTTAACGATCCGCGCCTACCACCGCAAGAATGGCCAAGAGCAACGTAACGTCTGCATCATCCCGCAGAGCGCGCACGGCACCAACCCGGCCAGCGCGGTCATGTGCGGCATGAAGGTCGTCGTCGTCAAGTGCGACGACGATGGCAACATCGACATGGACGACCTGCGCAGTAAGACGCTGCTGCACAAAGACAAACTGTCCGCGTTGATGGTCACCTACCCCTCGACACACGGCGTGTTCGAAGAAGGCATCCGTGAAATCTGCAAACTCGTGCACGACCACGGCGGCCAGGTCTACATGGACGGCGCCAACATGAATGCGCAGGTCGGCTTGATGGGCCCGGGCGAACTCGGCGCCGATGTTTGCCACCTCAACCTGCACAAGACGTTCTGCATCCCGCACGGCGGCGGCGGCCCGGGCATGGGCCCGATCTGCGTCGCGAAGCAACTTGCACCGTTCTTGCCGAGTCACCCACTGGTGCCGTGCCAGCCGACCGGTGACGACAGCCTCGCCATCGGCCCGGTCAGCGCCGCCCCCTGGGGCAGCGCCTCGATCTTGACCATCAGCTACGCCTACATTGCGATGATGGGCCCGGATGGCCTGCGACGCGCGACCCAGGTTGCGATCGCCAACGCGAACTACATCGCCAAGCAACTCGAAGACCACTTCCCGGTGCTCTACACCGGCCAGAACGACATGGTTGCGCACGAGTGCATCGTCGATGTCCGACAACTCAAGGCCACCAGCGGTGTCGAAGTTGCCGACATTGCCAAGCGCCTGATGGATTACGGCTTCCACGCGCCGACCATTAGTTTCCCGGTCGCCGGCACGATGATGATCGAGCCGACCGAGAGTGAAAGCAAAGCAGAGATCGACCGCTTCTGCAGCGCGTTGGTTGCCATCCGCAACGAGATCCGCGACATCGAGGCCGGCAAGTACCCGCAGGATAACAACCCGCTGAAAAACGCGCCGCACACTGCGGCTTCGATCGCTAGCGACAGTTGGGACAGGCCGTATTCCCGCGAGACCGCGGTGTTCCCCGCCGCCTGGACCAAGGAACACAAGTTCTGGCCGCCAGTTAGCCGGATCAACGACGTGCACGGCGACCGCAACTTGATCTGCGCCTGCCCACCGATCGAATCCTACACCGATTAGCGCGGGCGCCGAATCGAGCATGCTGTTCCGCTTCGAGATCAACTTCGCGGACGTCGATCGCGGCGTCTACGAAGACCACGACTTGCGCGTGGCGCAACACCGTTCCGAAGATGCCCCGCGCTTGTTAACCCGCGTGCTTGCGTTCGTTCTCGAACACAAAGAAGGACTCGTGTTCGGCAAGGGCCTCAGTGATGGCGACGAGGCATCGCTGTGGGTTAAGACCCTCGATGGCCGCGTCACCGACTGGATTGACGTCGGCGCCCCGGCACCCGATCGCTTGCATCGCGCCTCCAAACTTGCCGAACGTGTCGCGGTCTACGCGCATCGCCGCCCGGAGTTGCTGCAGCAACGTTGCCAGAAGGAACGCATTCACAAAGCCGACCAGATCCGATTGGTAACGGTGCCTGACGAGTTGCTGACATTCCTCGGCGAGCGGCTTGATCGCAACAATCGCTGGGATATCTCAGTGACCGAAGGCGTTACGACCGTTGTCAGTGGTAACGACGTCTGTGAGTGCACCTTTACGACGCAGCCACTTGTGCCGTAGCGCCCAAACGACCTGCACATCGGCGAGGCAGGAGACATCGCCGACATAGGTGAACGGGAAGATGCGCAGCATGCCGCCGTCGAACGATGCATGACCGGGCCTTTTCGCGCCCGCCCCACGGACTAATCATGCCAATATCTGTTCTAGCTTTCTTATTTGCTGTCAGCCTGCCTGCGACCATCGCTGCGGCCGCAACGGCAACGCTACCAACCGCTCCGCAGAGCACCGTCAACCTGGACCCCAGCCCCGCGGCAAAGGCGGAGAACCAACAGGTCATCGCGTTGGAGTTCACCCAGGCGCGTGATGTCGTGAAGCACCTAAACCGCATGATCAAGCAGCCCCGAGGCACCGCTGGCTTCATCGCGATTCCACACCCAGGATCCAACTCCGTGCTGTTACGCGGAACGGCCAAGCTCATCACAGATGCCAAGGACTTAATCGCGCGCGCCGACGTGCAGCCAGCGTTCCGAAAAGAGGGCTCGACAACACAGTTCGTAATCATCGAACACGGCAAATCAAAGGACATCGCCAGCACCCTGAATCGGTTCCTGCAGACCTCGCTCAGTAACGATCTGCGCATCGCATCTTACGCACCTAACAACATGGTGCTGCTGCGTGGCACTAAGTCCCGTATCACCGAATCACTGAACCTAATCGCGCAACTCGATCGCAAGCCAACCAAGCAGTTAGCCGCACCGCGGATCGTGTACCTTGAGCACACCAGGGCCACCGAACTTGCAGCGACGCTCAATCGCTTCCTCGAACTCGACATCGAGAATGAACCAAACCGGGGCTTCATCATCGACGCCAACAATTCCAACAACGCAGTGATTCTGCGCGGCACTTCCCAGCAAGTCTCCGAAGTGCTCGACCTGATTGCGCGACTCGACATCAAGACTCCGAGCACGAAGGGGCACGCCACGCGCGTGGTGGTGCTGAAACATGTTCAGGCCAAAGACCTGACAAGCACCCTGAAGCGCTTCACCGGCCCCAAATCCGCTTACAACATCGATGTGCGCTACTCCGAGAAGACGAATACGATTCTCCTCGAAGGCAGGGAAGACCAGATGCAACAGATCCTCAAGCTGATCGAGAAACTCGACAAGACCTCAGTCGACGGCAAGGCAAAGACTGACGCCAAGAAAGCGAAGTAGCACTACCGAGAGCGTCGAGCGGGCACCGACTGCAGACGCAGCCATGACAGAACCGCTAATCGTCATATGGAAAATGGCTTCCGCGCGGCTTCAGAAGGGTCTTGTCGGGGCAGCGAGGCCCAGTGGCATGGACAGTTTCTCACGAGCAACCTTCGTGGACCACCTTGCGACGAACGATTACTAGGGCACACTGCCTGCATGGAACTGGCCGCCTTCATGTCCGATCTGCAACACCACTCGCTGCCAACGGAATGCAGATCGCCGGGCACGGCCCCGACCGTCCCTGCGACCGAATCCGCGCAGGTCGCGTTGCGCCAACTCGATGCGGCAGTGCGTCTGGACCGCCCAGAGGAACTACCAGAACTGGACATGGACGCGGCGATCTGGGCTACGCAGCAATTGCTTGCGCTATGGACCGCCCTCATGGAGCCAGACGATTCTCGGGTTGCGCCGACTCCGACGTGCCCAAGTGATATGCACCGGCCAGCGACCCATTTTTCGGTCGACCTGGTCTTTCGTCACTTGCCATACCTTACAAGCCGCGCGGATTCACTTCCCGCGAACGATGCGCGCCGCCAAGTCTTGCGCGAACTTGCCGAGACCTGGCCGCTATCAAGCGTTGGCATCGAAGGCATCACTGCCACAGATGTGGCCACGCTACTCGCACACGACGGTTTGCGACGCACCTACGCCGAACGCATTCTGCGGCGCCGCGATTCCTCGAGGCAACAAGACGAGAACGTACGCCGTGCCGTGGCTGCGATCATGGCCGAACACCGGGCCTTTGCGACCGAAGTCTTGGCCGTGCATGACGGACTGATCAAGCAGCGCCGACAGTAATCGCTACACTCTTCAGCATGCTGCGTAACGCTCTCGCGATGCTCGTGCTGTCGGTAACGGCAGTCCCGCTACTTGCTCAAGTCCATTACCACCCCGACGGCCGGCCTTGGAGCCAGAAGGCTGGCAACGGTCCCGACCGCGAGGTTCCTGGTTGGTACTACAACCTTGGCGTAACCGGCCTGCGCGTCGAACTCGTCGAGACCGCCAAGACCCACCTGGTTGTTCGCCACGTCTTCGCAGGATCACCAGCCGCCAAGCGCATCCAAATTGGCGACCACATCGTCGGCGCCTACGGCAAGAGCTTCCAAGAACCGCATCAAAACGGCTACGGCATGAAGGTGTTCGGGCCGCATGGCCCCATCCTCGACTTTGCCAACGCCCTGGAGAAGGCGCTGAGCAAGAGCGGTAAGGGCCGTTTGCCACTGAAGATCGAACGCGGCAGCCAAGAACTGAAAGTCGAACTGAAGCTCGGCACCAAGCACGGCAGCTACAGCAAGACGTTCCCGGCGAACTGCAAAAAGACCGACCGGATCTTGACGGGGTTGCTCGAGTATTTGATCGAACAGCAACGCGCAGATGGCTCGTGGGGTAGTCCCCCACACAACCTGTTCGCACCACTCGCGCTGCTTGCCAGTGGCAGCAGTAAGTACAACAAGGCCATCGAGAAGTGCGCGCGCTATCATGCCCGCACGACCAAAGCCAAAGACCACGGTTCACTGATCAACTGGCGCTACATGGCCGCCGGCATCTTCTTGTCCGAGTACTATCTCGCGACCAAGGAGAAGTGGGTGCTCGCCGAACTCGAAGAGATCAAAGAGTTCTTGCTCCACAGCCAATACACCGACATCTCGCAACTCAACCCGAAATCACGCGAGAGCCACCCTGGTTCGGTGCCAAAGAAGGACGGTGAAGCGCACGGTGGCTGGGGCCATAACCCAGGCTTCGAAGGCTATGGACCAATTGCAATGATCACCGGCCAGGGCGCACTGACGCTGGCAATGATCAAGCACTGCGGCATCGACGTCGACCAGGACCTACACAAGGCGGCCTATGATTTCCTGGCGCGTGCAACCGGACGCAATGGCTACACGTGGTACGAAGATGATGTCGCCGGCCACAACAACTACGCCGACATGGGCCGCACCGGCGCCGCGGGCTTGGCCAACATGATGAGTCCGTATCGCGAGGCGATTTACAAGAAGCGCGCGCAAAACCACGCCCACTGCATTGGCGAACATCCGGACAGCTTCCCAGACACCCATGGCTCGCCGACCATGGGCATGGTGTTCACCGCGCTCGCGGCCAACGCCAACGCCAAGGACTTCCGCAGCCTGATGGCGCAGAACCGCTGGTGGTTCACGCTGTCGCAATGCAACGACGGCACGTTCTACTACCAGCCGAACCGTGACAACGCTGGCTACGGCGGCGATTCGCGGCTCTCAGCTAGCGCGGTGACGGCGTTGATCTACAGCATCCCGAAGCAGAGCCTGCACCTGACGGGCAAGCCGTTCCGCAAGTAGAAGACTACCGCCACAAGTTTTGACCATCGACGTGGCAGCGCCAGACCACGTCAACGATGCGTTTTGGCCGAAGTCGCCGAGGCGCGGAAACGTCGAGCCACGGAACGACGGGTCCAGGACGCCAAACTCAGCCCGCGGGACGACCATATCGATGGCTGACCAGGGGATTAAGCAGGGCTTCGCCACCGCCAAAAACGACAGCTGCGATGACGGCAGGTGCGGCAACCGCCAGTCACCCCAAATGGCATCGCTTGCGACTGATCAGGGCCAACATGACGGCCATAAAGATCACTGCGCGACGCACGATTATGAATACTTGGCAGGGTCTGCGTAGTCTCACCCGCCAGGATTCTGGGCAGATTCCAAACACGAGCCGTAAGGCTCTGGCGCCGACAAGCCGGCGCCCGCACAATCTTCGATCGCGGTGTTCGTAGGGGTATGGCCCGCCAAACTCCAAACCCGCAACCCCAAGCTCATGAGCGCCACCGCAACCCCAACTCCCGAAGTCACCCCCGCACCGGAAGGCCCCGCTGAAAGCGTGATCATCCGGCCCTGGCCCAAGGTTGTCTTCCTCTACCCGACCTTCGTGGTCGCGGCGATCTTCTTCCTGCTCAGCTGGATTGACCTCGTCCCACCCCGCATTCTCGGCAACACGTTCATGGTTGTCTGGCTGCTCAACCTACTGATCTTCGCCTTCGACTTCTCGCGGATTTGGACGATTGTCATGATCATCGGCGGGGCGCTGCTGGTCGTGCTGACCTTGTGGCTCGACCTCAGCCAATACATCGGCAAGATCGCCCACGAGATGACGGTCACCTGCAACTCACAGTTCTACGGTTGGTTCAGTGGTGGCATGGGCCTACTGCTGCTAGTCGTGTTCGTGAACAGTCGCTTCCACTACTACGAAGTAAACGCTCGCGAGATCTTGCACCACCACGGCTACCTCGGCGACGTCAAGCGCTGGTCGACCGAAGGTCTCGAGATGAACAAGGAGATCTACGACGTCGCCGAATACGTACTGCTGCGCAGCGGCAGACTGATATTCAGTCCGATGACGTCCAAGAAATCGATTGTCGTCGACAACGTTTACAACGTGAACCGCGCCGAGAAGGCAATCAACGACCTGCTCAGCCACGTGGCTGTCCGCATCAACCAGCGCCCGGGTCCGGGCTAGTTCACGGCATTGCCACATATCCTGATTGGTCTGGCCTCCTGCCAGGAGGCCAACGTTTCTGCCCCTGTTGTCCGCGCACTGCTCGCTGCCGGACACGAAGTCCGCATTGCCTGGTTCGGTTCGACTGCCGAGTTTGAGCAAGCCGTCGCGCTCGGCTTGCCGGACGCCGACACCGTCATCGCCGGTGACTTCGATGATGACTCGCGCCTGTTGCAGGCTTGCGAGTTCTTGAACGATGAATGGCTACAATGCCCGATTGTGCTCAGCACCGGCTACGACGTGTTCGCGGTTGCGCTGGCGGAAACCGCCCACGAACGTTGCGCCAAGGTCATCAGGCTCGGCGCGGGCGAACGAGTCGGTGACGTCCGCGATGCCAAGCGTCGTCGCGCCGATCACGCGGCCGATGCCTTCTGCGTCAGCACCGACACGCAACGCCAGCAGTTACTGAACGAAGGATTCCCCGAAGAACGCATTGCCGTCGTTGGCTCGCTGGTGGCACAAGTCCTTGCCGAAATGCCAGAAGCGCCAACGCCAATCGCGCCGTTCGTATGGCTGGCGCTTGAGCACACTCAAACGACAGAGTTCCACGGTGACGAACTGCTGGTGCATTGCGAAGAAGCATCCGGCAACTGCGGGCTCAAACTGCACCAAGCCAACCCCAGCATTCCGGCAACGCAGCAAATCACCTCGGCGCGATCGGCCAGCGTCATTGTGACCGATAGCGTCGGCTACCAAGAACTGGCCGCGGCCGCCGGCATCCCGTGCATCGTGCTCGCTCCGGCAGGTGCCCGGTGGGACTTGCTGATCGACGGTGCCGTGCAGGTAGTCGACCGTGCGATCGAACTTCGCCAAGCAATTCCGCAAGCCTTCGAACGGCAAGCAAGCGCCGTCGAGTCAGAAGCGACCATCGATGCAGCCAAGAACGTGCTGCAGGCAATCGCCACCTGGACCGAAGTTAGCGATGCTACGACCGAGGCTTCGCCCGGGACGCTGCCGACCGAGGCCAACGCAACCGGCCGCACCTTTGACGACTCCGAACTGCGGTTGCTCAATGCCGCGCTTCGTTCCGGAACGCTGAACTCGACGCGTGGCACTTTTGTCAGCCGCTTCGAGAGCGAGTTCGCGGAGTGGCTGGGTTCTAGGCATGCGATCGCGTGCGCCAGTGGTTCGGCCGCCGTGCATTGTGCCATCGCCGCCGTCGGCCTCGCCGCTGGCGACGAGGTGATCACGACCCCGATCACCGACATGGGTGCGCTAACCCCGATCTTCTACGAAGGTGCTGTGCCAGTTTTCGCCGACGTTGATCCGGAGACCCTCAACGTCACCGCGGAGACAATCAAGGCGCAACTAACCGAGCGAACCAAGGCGATCATCGTCACCCACCTGTTTGGCCGACCATGCGATCTGCAACCGATCATGACGCTCGCAGCCGAACGCGGCATCCCGGTGATCGAAGATTCCGCGCAAGCGTTTGGCGCCACCTACGCGAGCAGTGAGCACGCCCCTGTCACTGCCATTGGCACAATCGGAAAGATCGGCTGCTTCTCACTCCAACAGGGCAAGCACATCACGACCGGCGAAGGCGGCATCGTGTGCACCGACGATGACGACGCTGCCCGACGCATGTTCTTGTTCGTCAACAAGGCATGGGGCTACGGCGACAAGAACCCGGATCACTATTTCCCGGCGCTGAACTACCGGCTTACCGAACTACAAGGCGCAGTTGCGTGTGCGCAACTTCCCAAGCTTGATGAAGTCGTCGCGCACCGCCGCATGATTGCCGCGGACTTGCACTCACGTCTATCACACCTCCCGGGCATCGTCTGCCCGGGAGATCCAAGCAACGGCACGCACAGTTACTGGAAGTTCGCGTTTCGCGTCGACGCCAAGGTCATCGAGGGCGGCGCGGTCGCACTCGGCAGTCGGATGCGGGCAGAAGGCATTGCGTGCGCTCCACGTTACGTGGTCAAGCCAGCCTTCGAGTGCCAACTATTCCGCGAGTGGCGCAACTCACCGGTCAGCTTGATGCCGCTCCAAAACAACCCGCGCGGCCAACGCGAGGGCGCGTTGTTTGACCGCGCCGATTACCCTGGATCGGTGCAAGGACTCGAGCAAGTTGTCGTGCTGCCCATCAACGAACGCTATCGCCCCCATCATGTCGAAACCGTCGCCAACGCCATCGTCAAGGCACACGGAGCACTGAGCAGTGTCTGAGTGCCAAATCGCAATCATTGGCTGTGGCGGTATCGCCGAAGCCTATGCCAAGGCACTGCAACGCATGCCCAACGCCCGCCTCACCGCAGTCGTCGACCCCGACGCCTCGGCCCGGGCCCGCATTGCCGGTGACGATGACTCCATCGCACAGCACTCCAGCATCGAAAGCCTAGCTGATGTCGATGCCGCACTCGTGCTGGCTCCACCAAACGTGCACGAGTCGCTGTCGTGCGCATTGCTGCAACGCGGCATACACGTTCTGTGTGAGAAGCCACTGGCGCCAACCGTCGCCAGCGCCAAGCGCATGCTGCAATGTGCTGAGACTGCAGGTCGCCAGTTGATGATGGGCAGTAAATTCCGCTATACGGCAGACGTCACCAAAGCGCGCGCGTTGCTCGACGAGAAGGTCTGCGGCGACATCGTCATCTATGAAAACGTGTTCTGCTCGCACGTCGACATGACCCAGCGCTGGAACTCGAAGGCTCAGATCAGCGGCGGCGGCGTCTTGATTGACAACGGCTGTCACAGTGTCGACCTAGCTCGCTACTTGCTCGGCCCGCTAGCTAAGGTGCAGGCTCAATTTGGTACACGGGTCCAGCCACTCGAGGTCGAAGACACGGCCCGCATGCTGTTCCAAAGCCAAAGTGGCGCACTCGGATCGATCGATTTGTCGTGGAGTATCCGCAAGGAAACTGACGCCTACGTGCGACTGCACGGCACCGAGGGCACGCTTGAAATCGGTTGGCGCAGATCGCGGTGGAAGACGAGCGATGGTGAGTGGCAGGAGTTCGGCCACGGTTACGACAAGATTGCCGCGTTCCAAGCGCAACTGGAGAACTTCGTGGCGTGCATCACTGACGCCGCCGCGGCCGTAATCGTCGCCACCGACGCATTGGCCTCGGTCGTCGTGATTGATTGCGCCTACCAATCAGCACAAGAAGAACGCTGGGTCACGATTCCGGCCTGAACAGCGAACCTGTAATGAACGACTCTGTCCGCATCCATGCCACCGCCATCGTTGAACACAACGTTCGCATCGGCGACCGGACTAGCGTCTGGGATGGCGTGCACATTCGCCACGGCGCCAACATCGGCAGCGACTGCATCGTCGGCGAAAAGACCTATATCGCCTACGACGTCGTCGTCGGCAACCTGTGCAAGATCAACGCCAACGTCTACCTCTGCGCAGGCGTCACGCTGCACGACGGCGTGATGGTCGCGGCGCACACGGTCTTCACCAATGACTTGCTACCGCGAGCGACGGACCCCGACATTCGCGAATTGCGCTCGAGCGATCCCGATGAGGCAACGCTTACGACCACGGTTGGCCGCGGTGCCACGATCGGTGCGAACTGCACTATCGGACCAGGCGTAACGCTGGGAGCATTCTGCATGATAGGTATGGGCAGCGTGGTCACGCGGGACGTGCCGAGCAACGCGCTGGTCGCCGGCAATCCAGCACGCCTCACCGGCCTGATTTGCTCCTGCGGCCAACTGGTCCTCAGAGCGGATGAGGCCGGCCACCTACCTGCTGGTTCGCACTCCTGCGAGTGCGGCCGCGAAGTTACTTCGCCGTAGTTGCCGCGGCTTGCTACGAACCGCGCCGTGATATCGGCGAGCAATCGCCGGTTCGCCATCAAGAACGTATCCGCACCGCCGAGCGCTGAGTCACCGAGATCTCCAGCAAAATGGCAAGCGGATTGGCCGATTCGCTAGGGCTGCCGGGACCGCCGCCACCGCCTGACATGCCACTGCCAGCAGCCTCTTAGCCACGAGTTGCCTCCGAGCCAGCGCCATTGGATGCGAATACGGGCACCTTGCACACCGCAAAACGTTGGCGAAAACCAGTCTAGATTGAACTAGATGTCGGACGTTTGGTGCGTGTCAGGAGATGTCCTGCGAGCGCGTTTCCGCTACTCAGAGACTCTCCGTGCCGATTCGGAGCTCGCCAATAATCCCTGGGCCTGATCCGGGACTCGCAAGCGGTTTGAGAGTGGGCTTGGCTGGATCACTCAATCGGGCTAGCTTGATAGCACGCGAGTGTGGCGGAATTGGCAGACGCACGGGCTTTAGGTGCCCGCGAGGTAAAACTCATCAGGGTTCAAGTCCCTGCACTCGCACCACGTTTCCTTGCAAATGACTTTTTGCGCGGCGACGCTCCCAGAACCATATTTCGATCCCGCGAGTAAGGCGACAACGGCACTCCCGACCGATAACGTCCTTGCTCTTCCGATCCCTTCGAAGCCCTCCTGAGAACCCATGACCCACGTCATCGCCGAACCCTGCATCAACGTTAAGGACAAGGCCTGCGTCGACGTCTGCCCGGTGGATTGCATCCACGGAAACGACGGCGACACCCAACTCTTCATCAACCCAGCGGACTGCATTGATTGCACGCTGTGTGTGGATGCTTGTCCGGTTACGGCGATCTTCGCAGAAGAAGACCTGCCCGATGAGTGGTCGAAGTTCACCGAAATCAACGGCAAGTTCTTCGCCTAGGCGCGATCTGCCTCGCGACCAATCGCCCAGGCACGAGTCGCCCAGGCACCAGTCGTCCAGGCACCGTTCGTCCAGGCACGCGGACCTCGCATGAACCCCGATCGCTACAGCCGACAGACTCGCGTCGCTGGCATCGGGGAACCTGGCCAAATCAGACTCAGCAATTCTACGGTTCTGATCGTGGGTTGCGGGGCCCTTGGCACGCATCTCGCCGACACCCTGGCACGGGCGGGCGTCGGATCGCTACATCTTGTCGACCGCGACATCGTCGAGTGGTCCAACTTGCAGCGACAGGTCTTGTTCACCGAGCAAGACGCCGAGCAAGAACTGCCAAAGGCGATCGCTGCTCGTGATCGTTTGAGGGCGATCAATAGCACCATCCAAATAACTGGCCACGTCGCCGATTGCTCGGCAGAGTTCTTGGCGAACTTGCCCGAACGCCCCGATCTAGTCCTCGACGGAACCGACAACTTCCCGACGCGTTACCTGATCAACGACTGGTGTCGCCAACAAGGCTTGCCGTGGATCTACGCCGGCGCAGTCGGCACCGAAGGCGCAAGCATGGTCGTGACCAAAGAGTCGGCGTGCATTCGCTGCCTGTGGCCAACCCCGCCGGCACAAAGTGACGTCGGCAACTGCGAAACGACCGGCATAGTCGCGCCTGCGATCGCTGCAGTGACCGCGTTCCAATCGGCCGAAGCTATCAAACTGCTACTTGGCCAAACACCGACCAAGGGCGTGTTCACTTGTGATGTGTTCCGTGGCACCTACAGCGTGCTGTCGGTCGCCGATCGGCCCTCCGACGACTGCGTCGTATGCAGTGGCGGCAGTTACCCGGCGTTGACCAACGAACCCGCGCAAGCCGTCACCTTGTGCGGACGCGATGCAGTACAGATCGATCCACCGGACCGCCCACCAATTGATCTAGCAAGCCTCGCGGAGCAACTCAAAGGAACCGTCGAGGGACTGGCCCTCACAGCCCACCTGCTGCGCTTCGAAGTGGATGGCTGTCGCTTCACGGTGTTCCCCGGAGGCCGCGCGTTGTTGTTCGGGGTTCATGATCCGCTGCGGGCCCGCGCGCTGTACGATCGCTGGCTGGCATGATCTACTTCGACCACGCAGCCACCAGCTACCCCAAACCAGACGCCGTAGTTGCAGCGGTGCAGCACTGGTATCAGAACGTCGGCGTCAGCGCCGATCGCGGCGAAGGGCCCCGCACGCGGGAAGCCGCCTCGGTCGTGCAACGGGTGCGCAAGGGCATTGCCAAGATGACCGGCCACACCGCTGAACGAGTCGCATGCAACTCGGGCGCGACCGAAGGACTCAACCTGGTGCTGCGCGCCCTGCTAAACCCCGGCGATCGCGTGTTGACGACACCGTTCGAACATTCGTCGGTCGTGCGGCCGTTGCTGGCGTTGCGCGACGAACGCAACCTGCAACTTGACGTGCCGACGGTCGGTGCGAGCAGTGGCCCGACCGATGCTGCGCTCTGCGAAGCCATCGCCAGTAACCACCCCAAAGCCGTCGTATTCACCCACGCCAGCAACGTCACCGGCGCGATCTTCGACGCCGAACGCATCTGCAACGTCGCCCGCCAACACGGCACGCTTTCCGTTCTCGATGCCAGCCAAACAGCTGGCTACCTATCGCTCGACGTCGGCGCCGACATCGTCATCGGCAGCGGCCACAAGGCGATCCACGGGCCGCCCGGGATTGGCTTCGTATCCGTGCACGCAGCCCTGGACCTCGCACCACAGAAGCACGGCGGAACGGGCAGTAGTGCGGCACTTGAACGTCACCCAAGTCAATGGCCACAGGCCTTCGAAGCCGGCACCCCCAACACCCCCGCCATCTTCGGACTCGCGGCAGCTATGGATTGGCGGGCTGAACAAGGCGAAGCCAACCTGCTAGACCGGGCACTACAGCGACTCGGCGAGATCGAAGCGGGACTGGCGCGGCTAAATGGCTTCCGAGTGATCAGGCCCGGCACACAAGGTCGCACGCCGGTGCTGAGCTTCGTACATGCCAGCTATGATTCACTCGAGATTGGCTCGGTGTTAGTTGCCAACAACATCCATGCGCGGACCGGTTTCCATTGCGCCCCTTGGATCCATGAGCATCTCGGCACCGCCGTTGCGGGAACCGTGCGCATCGCACCGGGTCCGGGCACTTCGCCTGATGATGTCACCGCCCTGCTCGCAGTGCTGGCGACGCTGTAGCCGCGCCGCCTGCAACCACACCGGCTAGTTGCCGATGAACTTCATCGGCAATCGCATCTGGTTGCCGGCGCGATCGACGGCATCGAGGCAGTTCCCCATACTTTGCATGCCAGTCCGCCCAGGCCCATGGGACCATCCCAGACGATCCGTCACCTCAATCGATACTGAGCCGGCACCGGCGCGACCGGCCGATTCAGGAACTCATACATCTCCACGGCTATCGTGAAGAACGTGTCGCTGCGGTCCAGGCCGGTGGCGACGTAGCGGAGTTCCGACCGGAGGTGCGGCTGGTATCTGCCGCCACCCCGCTTGCTTCCGACGAGCATCAGATCGCGAATCAACAGCCGTTCTTGTTGCCACGGGCCAATGCCGGGATGACTGCCCCACCGCCACAGTGCCTCTTCCAGGGCCGTGCGCACTACCTTGCGACTGACACGTCCTGCGACAATCAAGTTCGCCAGTTGCTCGAGTTGAGGGTCGGCACACTTGGGGCCCGCGGCGAACTCCCCGCCGCTCGCCCAAACTGCAAAACGAAACTCAGGCACGTCCGGCAAAGCCAATTCAATGACTTCGGCCGGCGAAACCGTGGACGTCGACTGGCCAACTCCATTGCGTAAGATGTTGCCCTTGGCCAGGCGAACGGCCAGCGCAACTGCGATATGCCTGCGAATGTCCGGATCCGCACTCCACTGGCTCAGCGCCTTGACCGTCCTGGGCACGGGCTGATACAGCGCGTGCGCCACGGCCAGCCGATGCGGCTCTTCTTCGCGCGCCAACGGGGTCGGCGACAACCATGCTTGCAACGCACCGCGACTCGCCGCCTGGCTAGAGACCAACTGCAACAACCGCCAATCCGGTCGATCACCCTTCGGGTCCAAGACCCCAGCGCGGGCCCGCAACAATATCGCTGCCGCACGTACCGCTGCCAATCGCTCTTCCTGCTTGCCAAGTAACTCGCTGGCGCGATCGAGCAGAGTCGGTGGATCCCCGTTGAGATTGTAACGCCAACCTTCGCCAAGTAGCGCGCCGCGAAAGAACAGTTCCGCGTGCCGACGCTCGCTACGCCATAACCGCTTCTGCAACTGCGGCGACATCCGCAAACCAGAGAACGCCGCGGCAGCGACCATGCCTGGATCATCGCCCTGGGTCGTCGGCGCTCCCTTAGCAGCATCCGGGAAGCGAGCACAAGCAATGCGGACAGCAAGTCCGAGTAACGGCTCCGGCTCGACATTGGGGCCGATACAACGCGCCCAGAAGTTCTCCATCGGGCGCACACGATGTGGACCGAGTGCGATCAACATCGCCGCGATGATGCGCTCTTGCAGCATCGCCTGGCGATGATCGAGCAATTCGAACAAGCGAGAATCTTTGCCAGGTCCTTCGGCCAGCACTGCCGCGATTAACAACACCAGCCGTCGATCCACATTGGAACGTTCCGCCGACAGCATCTGCCAAAGCACCGGTGCGACGGGCTGACCAAGGTCCCGAGCGAGTTGCCAGCCGGCGTGCAGATCCCGATTCGAGACCGTCAACAGCAATTCTCGGAAGCGCTTCTGATAGACGCTGCTGCGCGCCGTGATGGCACCAACGTCTTTACTTAGGACTTGCCCTAAGACTGGTTGAGCCAGCAGACCCAGGATTCCGATAAGACCCGCCAAAGGTAGCCACATGGAACACTTGCCTGGACGGCTAGTGAATCCATTGGATCGCAACGCGTGATTAGGCATGACGGATAACCAGGACATACTGAACGAAGCCGAAGTCAACTTCTTGCTCGCGGGGGCAGAGGAAGATGCAATCGCGGAGGGCACATCGCTTGATGACGGTAACCAAACCGTCACCATGCATGGAGACCTGGATCAGATCAGTCTTGCCGACATCTTCCAGACCCTGGCAATGTCCAAGATGGAAGGTGTGTTGCGCGTGCGTAACCCCCTCGAAGAGCGCCAGATATTCTGCCACGAAGGCTACGTCCGGATCCTTGTTCCGACCCGACTGATGCTGCGTCGTCTTGGCCAACGCCTACTCCAAACGGGCATACTGCTGCCAGAAGAGTTGCGCTCAGCACTGGTCGAACAACGCCAGGCGAAAATCCCGCTCGGGCAACTGCTCATTCGCGACCAGTTGATCACCCAAGAAACTCTCGATGACATCGTCGGCATGCAGGTCGCGGAAGATCTGTTCTCACTGTTCACGTGGCGCCACGGCACCTTCGAGTTCTTCAAGGGACCTCCAACCAACGAGGTGCTGCGCGCGCAGTTTGAGCTATACCCAGAATACGACGTCAACGGCCTGCTGCTTGAAGTGGCGCGGCGGTCCGATGAATGGGAAAACATTCTCGACTCGGTCAGCAGCCTCGACGAGGTGCCGATACAAATCGCACAACCAGCCAACCCAGAAGAACTTAATGACAGCCACGTCGCCGTCCTAAACAGCCTCGATACGAGAAGCACCTACCGCCAGTTAGCCGACCAAACAACGATCGGTCTGTTCGCCTACTCAAGGGCCGCGCGCGACCTCGTTATCGGCGGCATTCTCGACACGGTCGACGACCACAGCCTGATTACCATCGCTAGCGAACTAGCGGAAGGATGCGAACACAAGCGCGCGGTCGTACTGCTGCAGACGCTACGCGACCGGCCTGGCGACCGCAGCATTGCTGTGATTAAGAGCATGGCCGAAGTGCTCGAGCAGGTTGGCGAACGACGCTTCGCCAGCACCTTATTGCTCGAGGCAGCTCAGCGTTCGGCCGTTGCCGACGATGCCCTCAACCTCGCCCGCACCGCCCGCGAACTGGCTCCCTACGATCCGGGTACGCTCAGTTTCCTGCGCACGGTACTAGTCGCTCATTCGCCAGCAGACTCAGCCGAGCTGGAGAAGTGCACACTCGATCTGCTCGACGCCCTGATCGATGGCAACATGATCCCAGTGGCCCTCGAGATCCTCGACGACGCCCGAGCAAACAACACGATGCGACCGCAATTCCTGATGCGCGAAGCGCGCGCTAGGCAGACGGCAAAGGATGTCGAGGGGGCCGTTACCACGCTGCTTGAACTAGCGGAGCTCTACCAGGCAGCAGGCGACCGCCAGAAAGCTGTCCAAGCCTACAAAACAATCCAGCGCCTTGATCGCTCGCGCAAGGACATACAAAAGCTGTTGTCCGGCCTGCAACGAACCCGAGTCAGCAAACTGATTCGCATTGGAGCCACCCTGGCCGTCGTCGCACTGATTGGCGGTATGGGCTTTGTCTGGTGGCAACAAGACTCGTTCGACACGTCGATCGCTACGGCGACCAGCGAGGTGCAAGTGCTACTCGACCAAGGTGATCGCGCCAATGCCCGCGCGAAGCTCGCCAGCTGGCGCGAGCAACTTGGCGAGTGTGATTCCATCCAGGACTTGGCGAGCCGCGTTGCGTTTGCCGAAACGGTCGAGAAGAACCGCCTAGCCAAGCTACAACGGGCCCGCATCAATGAAGATCTGACCAGGGCCGCGACCGCACTCGGCCGCGGTGAGTTGAACAGCGCGCTGAGCATCTACAGAGAGATGCACAGCGAGCGCGGCATGCAAAAGGAAGTGCAGGAAGTCGTCGCGACTCGCATGGCCGCGCTTGTCAATGAGTTTGCGCGCGCCAGCAAACTGCTGCGCAACCACATGCCGCCTGACCCAAGTCTGCTGTTTGACCGCACCGAAGTCACCACCAACCTTGCGGCCTTACAACAGTCGTGTTCACCAGCGCTGGTTCGCTGCTTCGACGCCCTGAGCGAACTGTCCGAGCAGGCCAGCCTACCTGAGTTCCTAGCGAGTAAGACCAAGGCGAGCATCGCTGCATCGCTGGCGTCTTCGCGCCCAGACATCGAAGCATGTCGTCGGCTCAGCCAGGAATACACCGAAGCAATCGAACGCAACGACACCCAACGACGCCTAGACCCGATGTTCAAGGCGGCCGTCGAAAAGGAATCGCGATACGACTTCGCCGGCGCAATGAAGCTCTACCGCGAGCTTGAGGCACAGCCCAATAGCGACGCGAACTTACGCACGCACTTCCGCGACCGAGTCACGCGCAACGCCACCATTACTCGCTTGCTAGCTGCGCTCGACAAAGCCACCAACGCTGGTGACTTTGTCACCGCGCAACAGCACCTGCGAGCGCTGCGCGTATCGTTCCCCGAAGTACCGTTCGACGGACTGGCACGATTACCGCTGAAGATCACCAGCGAACCATCGAAGGCAACGGTCACCGTCAACGGCACAGAAGTCGGTACAACGCCGCTATTGTTGTCGCGCGTACCAGCCGACAAGACTGCGATCACAGTCGCCATCCAAGGATTTAGCCCAACTGCAACCGAAGCGGTTGGGGATGGCGATGCCGAGTGGAGCGCGCATTTGACGTTGCTCGCCAAGGCGACGTGGCAACACCACAGCGCCATCGAATCACGCCCCGTCTTCACCAAAGATCAACAACGTGTCTTTGTCGACCGAAGCGGCCAGGTTCACAAATTAACCGGGGACCTCGACGCCACTAGCTGGACCTTCAAGAGCGACGATCTATCGGGTTGGTTGACGACGCCGCTGCTCGACCAGAACCAAGCGCTGGTCGCATCGCTCGATGGCAAGTTGCGCGCAATCGACCTTGCCGACGGCAAACTCGCATGGAGCCTCGACGATCTTCCAACCGAAGTGCAACCGGTGCTGGTCGGTCGCTCGCTCGTGCTCGCGACCAATAACCGCCGCCTTCACACCATTGATCTCGGTGAACGGAGCGTGCAGAGCAGGGACATGCGCCAAACAGCGTATGGCTCGCTGCTCGCAACTGGCCAGAACGTGATCGCCATTGGCGAAGGCGGCTTGGTCTCGTGTTTTTCGATTCCTGACATGCAAACGGTCTGGCAATACGACACCGAGACACTGCAGAGCCCGCACGCATGTCACGATGAGAAAGTCGTAATCGTCGGCGACGATCAAGGCCTGCTGGTCGCCCTCGACATCCATACCGGCAAAGTCCAGTGGCACCGCGACCTCGAAAAGACCGTGCTGGGCAGCATCGCGCTGGCCAACGGCACGGTGGTCGTCGTTGCTCCGGATCAAATCCATCGCATCCAAGCACAGACGGGCAAGGAGATCGAAGGATTCGTTCGGCGCGGAAGCAACTGGGGTGGCGAAGCCACGATCATTGGCAACCGCATGGTCGTGCCACTGAAATCGGGGGCACTGCAAGTGCTCGACGCAACGACCGGCCAACATCTCTATCTGCTACGCGGATCCACGAAGAGTCGCGTCTTCGCAACCGATGGGCAGGTGTTCGTCACCACTACGGACCACAAGGTGCGGTCGTATGGCAGCCTCCGATGACGGATGCCCGCCGTCGGATCTGCGACACACCGTCTGTTTTACGCCACATCTACTGCCGACCGGATCAGGCATGAACCAACTGCCAATCTCAACGCTGTTTCACCGAAACACCCATGCGCCAAACTGTGCGAGGGAAGTCGAAACAAGTCGCTTGGGCGCGACTAGAGCCCGCCGTTGGCCAAACGGCATTTGTGCCGACACCCCTTCATTGCATCGGCTAGTTCCTTTTAGAGACTTGCTCAGCACTCCGCACAGTTGGTGGCAAGGGCAGATCGATAAGCGTTCTGAAACAGTTCGTTTGAAAGCAAGAACCTACTCACCAAGGCCACAACACGGCACACCGCTTGCTATGTCCGTAACAGCCACCGAGCTAACCGCACGGACTTCAGAGTAATCATGCGTAAGAGATTGTTCATTAACCTGCTGATTGCCAGCCTAGTATTCCCGGGTTGCTCCGACGGGTCTGCCACGGTAATCACCGATCGAATTGGCCCCGACACGCCGATCAATGAACCAGACACTGAAGTATTCAACCCAACCGGCACCGTGGCTGTCGAAGACACCCCAGAGCCCGGTGAACCTCAACCAGGGCCAGGCGGTGGTCCACAATCTGGCACCAAAAATGCCGCCAGTAGTAGCGAAGGCCCGAACCCAGGCGATGAAGGCCAAGGCAGCAACGCAGATGGTGGCCAACCGGTCCCCGAGCCTGGAACCCTGCTGCTCTTCGGCTCCGGCTTGGCAGGTATTGGCGCTTCGCTATTGCACCGCCGCCGCCGCAACAGCGACGAACCAGCGACCGCATAGTCACGCAAAGCTACTGACGACAATATAGCCGCGATAAAGCACAGCCCCGCTTGCGAGCGTGCGGCCACAACGTGAGCGCCGGGCCTACTTGCGCAGTCCCCCATCTCACTACCGCCACCTCGACGGGCTCAGCATGTAGGCATCGTCGCGCATCAACAGCCACAACCGTCGACTAGCGCGACGGCTGCGGGCACACTGGACCTCGCGCCCATGCCGAAGTCCGACCCCCAGCCACATGCGATCACGCTGCAGTCCCGCATCCCCAACGATGCCAAGGGATTGAGCCTGTTGGCTTTCCTGTCGCAGCGTTTCCGCTACCTAGATCGCGATGGCTGGCTCGCCGAACTCGCCAATGGCAAGATCTCGCTGGACGGCGAACGCGCAACCGGTGACGAGCAACTGCGTGGTGGCATGAAGTTGCGCTACGAGAAACTGCACCGAGAACCGCAGGTAAGCCTCGACTACCGTGTCTTGCATCAAGACGCGTCGCTGCTTGCCGTCGACAAACCATCGCACTTACCGATGCATGCCGACGGCCCGTTCATTCGCAACACGCTGATTTACCGTCTGCGCGAACAGCACGGCGAGAACCTGCAGTTGGTGCATCGCTTGGACCGCGAGACCAGCGGCATCTGCATTGTCGCGACCAACAAAGTCGCGCAAGCAGCCGTGCAAGCCCAGTTCTCTCCGGTCGGCGAGGGCAACTCGGTGCGCAAGGTATACCTCGCAGTCGTGCACGGCAGGCTCGATCAAGCAGTGCGTTGCGAGCAACCCATCGGGCACAAGTTCGGTCGCGAGGTAACGCTTCGACGCAGCGCCGCGAGTGACGCAGAGAATCCGAAGACGGCATACACCACACTTGAGCCAGTGCGACACGGGCCGAACAAGACCCTCGTGCGCTGCCTGCCCGAAACAGGCCGCACCCATCAAATCCGCGTGCACCTCGAGCAGGCCGGCCACCCGGTCATCGGCGACAAACTGTACGGCCACCCCGACAGCCACTATCTCGCGTTCGTCGCCCGTATGAAGGCCGGCGAAAGCGTCTTCGAAGACACCGCTGAGACCCCCAATCGCCACCTGCTGCACGCCCATCAGATCTACCTGCGGCATCCCGACGACGACTCAGAACAGTGCTACGAAGCACCAATCCCTGAAGAGTTCGAACGCTGGCTGTTGTCGTAACGCGGATCCCTGGCACGATAATGTTCATGCGATGCAATCGATTGGCGTCCGGCCTGACTGGCACCGGGTTGTTGCTGGTAGCGGCTTGCTCGACTACCCAACAGGAGCCGAATCACGTGAGTGAAACGGGCAATGGGACGCCAGTAGCGGCGGCGCAGGCTACTCTCGAGAAACGGTGCCAAGACCTACACAGATCGCCGCCGCACCTGTGGCCAGAACAACTGCCACCGATATACGCAGGGGGCGCGGCCGCCGAACCCTATCTGATTGTAGCTTTCGAGAACGCGCCGGCCGCGCCCGGTAGCCAAGCCACGCTGGCAGCACTTGGTCGCATCGGCGGCAAGGACGCCATCAAATTGTGCCAGCAACTCGTCAACGAACGCGCGCCGCTCGCCGTCGAGGCGGCACTCGCGCTCGGCGACCTACCGGCAGGCAAAGACGACGCGGCATTGCTGAAGTGCATGCAGGACCGCCACAGTGACGCATCGCTACGTGTAGCGGCGGCATGCAGCCTGGCAAGGCATGGCGAACGCGAACACTCACCGCAATTCCTCGCCGCGATCGTGCGTGCTGGAACGCCGACTGGCCGCGGTGACGAGCAGAAGTTCGGCTTGCCGGGCAAGAGTCGCTGGGCGCGTGAGCGCTACTTCGTGCAGCGCATGCTGCGCAAACTGGGTCACGACGACCTGTGCGATGCGCTCGACTCAGACGCACCGTGGCCGGTGTTGGAGAAACTCGCACCCCGTGTTGCGAAGCGACTCGCCCGCAAGTAGCGCAGCGGGAATAGCCCCGCGCAATGCGCCTCAAGCTACGCAGGCTATAGCCTGCAGTGAGGGCGCGTAACGCCTTCGGCGTGCATTCCAGAGTGCACGCCGGAAAGCCTACACAACAGCTTACGGGAACGCCTGCGCGACCGACTGCACGTTCACGTCGTGCACCGAACCGTTGCGCACGAGCACACGGCCCTTGAACGGCATGCCGTTGCGTTCGCCTTCGACATGCACCTCGATCTCGTCAGCCATCTGCACATCGCTGAGGTCACCCAGCAAACGTATGTTGTGGTAGCCGAGTTGCAGCAGGCGGATCTCAATCATCGCGACGATGCGAGTCGCCGCGGATTTCGAATGCGCCACGCCGCCATCAGAGGAGCCATCCATGCCGCTTGCCGCGACCACTGACGCCGACGGGATCTGCACGACGGCACTACGAACCTCAATCGTCGCTTCGCGCAGATCTTCAAGATCCTCGTGCAGCCTATCGAGCTGAGCGGTGAAACGGTCGAAGTTGGCCTTGCCAGACTTCTCAGCGATCTGCTTGACACGCTCGTCAAGACTGCGCAGGCGATCATCGATCGAGCCGATACCGGACAGCTTTTGAAGATACTCTTCGAACCGAATCATGCGCACATGCACGAGCACGTAGCCCACCAGAAGGGCTGCAAAGAAGAGGGCGAACTGCAAGGTACTCATCAGATCGTCAGTCTAGCACTCTTGGGCGCGGCTCACTAGTGATCTACTCGGAAGCTGGATAAGCCCGCTGCCACCACAGGTAGTACGGCACGCCTGCACCGACGATGGCAAGGCCGATCAGGGCATTCCAGACCTCCGCCTCGTCCTGCAGAACAGCGACAATGAACCCGACCGCAACCAGGATGAACAGCGCCGGCGTGAACGGGTAGCCGGTGCAGCGGTAGGGCCGATCGGCATCCGGCATGCTCTTGCGCAGCCGATACACCGCTGCGACCGTCAATGCATAGAAAAGGAATGCCGCAAACACAACGAAGGCCGTCACGTCGTGGAAGCCCTTGAGCCACAGCACCAGAATGATACCGACTAAGGCCTGCACCCAAATCGCAACGACCGGGGTCCCCCAGCGCTTGCTGACCCGCGACAATGCTTGGGGCGCGAGGCCGTCCTGACCCATTGCATAGAACGCGCGCGGTGACGACAGCATGTTCGGGTTCGCAGCACCGAAGATCGAGATCGCCATGAACAACGTCAGGTAGCCGCCGATCTCCGGTGAGAAGATCCGCGACACGGCCAGCGTAGCGACGTGCGTGTTCGGCGTGTCCGGCGCCATCGCGCGCATTTCTTCAAACGGCACGACCCGCATGTAGGTCCAATTCACAAACAGGTAGACGACGATCAAGATGACCATGCCGCCGACTAGGCCGAGCGGCAGATTGCGCTCGGGCCGCTTCAATTCAGCAGCGTTGAATGGCATCTGATACCAGCCTTCATAGGCCCAGAAGATGCCCATGAATGCAGCGACGATGCCAGCCATACGCCACTCTGGCGCGTCGCCGGTAGCCGGCGCAATCACGACGGCCGGACTGGTATCACCGCCGACGGCGAGGAAGCCACCAATCACGATCATGCCCAGCGCGCCGACTTTGGCGAACGTCGTCACGTTCTGCACAATGGCACCGAGCACCACCCCAAAGTGGTTGACCAACGCCAACACCAGGATCATGGCCACCGCCAACATCAGCAGCGCCGCCGACGCCTCCTGATCCCCGTTGGGAAGTGTGTCCGTTCCCTGCAGGCCAAACACCGGTAGCAAGTTCTCGGAGAAGCCCAGAGCCAGCGCCGCGATCGTGCCGGCGTTGATGACCCAGAAGAACGTCCAGCCGTACAGAAAACTGACGCAGCGACCCCAGCCCTCGCGCAGGAACGCGTATTGGCCCCCTGCCTCTGGGAACATCGCGCCCAGTTCGGCATACGCAAACGCACCAAACAAGCAGACCAGGCCCAGTCCAGCCCACATCATGTAGATCGCCGACTCTGACGGCAGGGCCTGCGCTACGCTCAGCGGCTTGAGAAAAATGCCGGACCCGATCACGGCGCCGACCGTGATTGTGACCGCAGAAGTAAGACCTAGACGTCGTTGCAGTTGACCGGACTCCATGAACGGCGAAGCTATCCCAATCGGCGCGCGACTACCGCGCCAAAACCTCTGAGCCCTTAGCTACATATGCGCGGCCGCTTCCGGTTTCTGATTGCTGCTATCTTCATGGTGGCGTTCGTGGCAGTGCCTTCGCCCGACGAAGAGCACGGCAAGCCCTATCTCAGCTACCTGCTGGTGCGCGAATGGCTGCTGGGTCAAGACTCGCCACTACAGCAGTGGCATGACGAACAAGGACCGGCGCTGCTCAGTGTGCAACTGCAGAACAGCCCGCCGATCACAGACCCCGTCGAGCAACAGCGACGCAGCGCCGAACTGGAGCGACTCGGTGAAGAGTGGGCGATGGTCAATACCGATCGTGAGAAGGTCGCAATACAGCCGCAACTCATGCTGGTCGTCCACGTCGGCAGCGAAGGCGTCCGCGCCAGCCTAGCGCTGCCCGATGGCACCGAGAGCCGGCTAGAACGAGCGTTCCCTAGTCGCTGGAGCCTACTACCTGCGTTGCTCGCGATTATCCTCGCGGTGCTAACCCAGAAGGTCCTAATCGGACTGTTGTGCGGTGGACTCGCCGGAGCTCTAGCGTTCGTTGGCACGTCGCAACTTGGCGTCACCCCCGGCGCCGTCAGCATACTCATCGATGGCACGGCGCACTTCTTCGGCGAGGCGTTGTGGCGGCGATCACTCTGCGAAGACTTCTACATCCGCATCACCGCGTTCGTCGTTTTCTTATTCATGACCGTCGGGGTCATCACCAGGAACGGCGGCGTGCACGGCTTGGTGCTACGACTGCAGCGCATCGTGCGCGGACCGACCTCGGCACAACTATGCACGGCCGCGTCGGGCACCGCGGTCTTCTTCGACGACTACACCAACTGCCTGCTGGTCGGCACCACGATGCGACCGCTCACCGACAGCGTGCGCGTCGCCCGTGAGAAATTGGCCTACATCGTAGACTCGACGGCGGCGCCAATTGCCGGGCTATCGGTGTTCTCAACTTGGGTCGTCTACGAGATGTCGCAGTATCGCACGCCGTTGACGATGGTGACCAAGCCCGACGGCACACCCTACGTGGAGACGGATGCGTTCTCGGTATTCCTAGAGTCGCTGCCGTTCCGCTTCTACTCGTGGTTCGCGTTGGCGCTGGTCGTGCTGGTCATCGTGATGCGCCGCGACTTCGGCCCGATGTTGCGTGCCGAACAACGCGCACGCCATCTCAACCAACCGCTCGCTCCCGGCCACAAGCCGATGGCCGCCGTTGACGAACGCGTCGCCAACCCGGACGCAAACACACCGCGGCGCGCCCGCAACGCGCTAATCCCGCTCGCCGTGCTCGTGCTTGGCACGGCGGCAATGATGTTCTGGCAAGGCTGGAGCGCGGTCGCGCAGAACCCCGATTCGATGGCGTTGCCGTTCGGGTCGTGGTTGCGTGAAGTGTTGGCGAACGCCCAGAGTGACGTCGCCTTGCTCTACGCATCCGCAAGCGCCTGGATCACCGCGATTCTACTGACGCAAGCACAACGCCTGATGCCGCTGCGCACGACATTGCTTACGTCACTGCTGTCGACACGCGCCCTCTATATGGCGTTCGGCATCCTGTTCTTGGCATGGAGCCTCGGCCACATCTGTCGCGACCTCGGCACCAGTTTCTACCTGACGGCGGCGGCGCGCGAAGCCATGACCGCCGCAGCCCTGCCGATCCTGCTGTTTATGGTCGCCGGTGCCATCGCCTTCGCCACCGGCACTAGCTTCGGCACGATGGCAATCCTGCTACCGAACGTCGTCGTGCTCGCGCACCAATTGGGCACCGACGCGGCCTTCGGCGGCAGTCCCGCAATCGGCGGCACCGCACTGATGCTTGTCTCGATCGGCGCCGTGCTCGAAGGCGCAATCTTCGGCGATCACTGCTCGCCCATCAGTGACACCACCGTATTGAGTTCCCTGGGCTCGCAGTGCGACCTGTTGGCACACGTCACGACGCAACTGCCATACGCGTTGCTGGCGATGACGGCGAGCGCCGTCTGCGGTTACCTGCCGATCCTGTGGTTCGGCCCATCCATCTGGCCGATCAGCATGGCTGCTGGGCTCTTGTTCATGGCCGCAATGTTGATGCTGCTCGGGCGCAACCCTTCACATCCCCTCAATGGCGCACAGGCGGCGAGCGGCGACGCGGCACCGACACAACAACCCAGCAAGTAACATCGGTTTGTGCAGCGACTCGCCTAGCGCAGCACATCGAGCAACTGATTACCGCGCGGTGTCAGTTCGTCCTGGAGTAAGTGAACGCGCAACATCCACAGCCGCGCCAGCCGTGGCAATCCCGCGTGCACGGCGGCAAGGCCCATCTCCACGGCTTCACTCGAAGTTGAATTTGCCGGCTCACACGACACATACTTCACGGTTGGAAACGTCTGATTGCCGCCACTCACCAAACGCACGGTCACTTCATCTCGGTTGCTGCTCGCAACAACCCCGACGCGCAGTTGATCGCGAAAACGAACGCGCACCTGGCGATTGCGCATCAGTGGCGCCGGTAAAGGCACCGCTGCCGCCTTGGCATCAATCGAACTCTGCCAGTTGCTGGCCAAGGTCAATTTCGGAACTGCAGCCAGCAGTTCCGTGGCCCGCCACACTCCGCCGGCCACCAACTGCGCCGCCTCGCGATCTGCAGCCAACACCTCGCCGCTTTGCACGAACTCTAGGATGCGCGCTGCACAGGCCTTCTTCAACGGCAGCAAACGTGCCTCGAGGGCCGCAACTCGTTCGCGCTGTGCGTCGGACAAAGGTCGCCTGAGCAAACGCTGCAAAGTTCCGGAAGCACTGCCCAATTCTGCCGCTGACAAGTGGCTTTCGAGCAACGACATCAAACTGGCGAAACGATCGGCAGACACGCCGGCACCGGGTTGTGGGTTGGACTTCGGCGACTTCGGCCCGTCGTCACGTCGAAGCCCGTCGCCTGCAAGCGCTGCCTGCGTCGCCCCCCGCCCGAGACCATCGCCATCCCCCTTCTCGCCACTGGGTCCAGAGCCAAACCAACCAAAGCCCTGACCAACCGCCCAAAGAATCCCAGCCGCTATCAACAGCCTCAACGGCCGACGTCGCCGCCTGGCGCGCGGTGCCGGCGTTGCGGCAGCTACAACCGACGAAGAACTCGCTGCGGTCGGATCTGGTTGAGGCTGGCCGCTGGAGGAATCCACCATGTCGCTATTGTTGCACTTCGAGGGCCTTCCGGTGAAGGCGCAGGACGCTCTCCTCATCGGTGAACTCTGCTAGATTCGTAACCGGCACCCACTGCAATTGGTTGGATTCATCTGACATCACCAGTTCTTGATCTGCTGCGGCACGAAGTAGAAAGCGAACATCCCAGTGCTCATGCAGCGGTTCGTTCTTACGCGCTGGAATCTCGTGCACGTCAAGGTCGAGCGGCACCAGTTCTTCACCGAACCACGGCACAAACGTGAAGGCCTGCATGCCGGATTCTTCCTGCGCCTCGCGCAAGCACGCCTGCTCAATCTGCGACTCACCGTCCACGTGACCACCTAGCTGCAACCAACGGCCAAGCTTCTTGTGGTGGGTTAACAACACGGCGTCGCCCTTCGGCGAGAGGATCCACGCCGAAGATGTGATGTGGCCGAGCACGCAGGTGCGCAACAAGCAGTCCTCGTGCTGCTTCCCAAACGCAACGAAGCGGTCAATCAGCGCCCATTCTTTGGGCCACCGATCGACATAGCGTCCCAGCATGTTCATCAGGTGTTGTCGATGCATGTCTTCATATGGTTGACCGAGACTTCTTTGTGCAAGCCCGCGAGTTACACCACACTCAAGTGGTCGGCTGTCGTCAGTTGGTGCCCGGCATGGAGCGCGCTCACTGACTGGTTGAGGCCATCATCGAAACTGTAGGGCAGCATCGCCAGTATGTGGCCCGCCGTGCCAAGCGCGAGGCAGTAGCCAACCACCTTGACACCGAACAACAACTTGCCCTGCGGCTGCGCCCCAAAACGCTGCGATGCATGATCGAGCAGTTCAGCGACGGCGTGTGGCATGGCGACAGCATGACGCAAACCAAGCCATCAGGCCATCAATCAGGCGGGCGCCTGGGTCAGTTCAGTTGCCGACCCAGACACAGGTCGCCTGGGTGCCGCCAAAGGCGCCCGCCACGTGGTCGTAGTAGCAGTATTGGAAGCAACCAACATCGCCAACCAACGACGGGTTATTGGGGATAGGCAGCGGGTAGCTATAGAAGCCATCACTAAACTGACTGCCCGATGCGAGACTGGCGTGACCGAACTGTTGTGGCCCCATGTGGAGCATGAAGCCAACCAGCGGCAACAGATTGGCAATCGCCTGCGGACTCCACAAGAGTCCGACCAAGCAACCGCCCTGCACGTTCTGGATCGTGCACGCATAGGAATCGTTGCCAGGCACCGGTCGACCGCCTTCAAACCCAATGCGAGCAGGCCGGGTATTGACCGCACCAGAAGGTATGCCGACCTTCAAGTGAGCAGCATCGCCAAGCTGCGGCATCGTCAGGTTCTTGACCGTGACAACCTGCGGCACGTTGCCGCTTGGACCAGCGCGCATGCCAGCAATCAGGAAATCGGCTGACGAGTCACCACCCAGATCGATGCAGCGCAGTTGATCTGGCTGTGCATTCAAGGGAAGCAGCACAAAGTGCGTCGTCGCCGCAAACACATGACTGCTGGCCAAAGGGATTGGCTCAAACGCTGCCAAGGCCAAGGATGGCCCCATGGCGACCAGCACTTCACTGTCGGAATAGGTCACGGACAGCAATGACTGCGTCGCCGGCACTTGGACATACCCGCGCAGCATCGCAATGTCGTCGAGACCATCGCGGTTAAAGTCGCCAACCTGAAGCGACGTAATGTGGTCGCTCTTACCAGTCACATTGAGCGGCAAGTTGAACGTTCCCCAAACCGACTGGTTCAGGTTGCCCTGGCCATCGCCTTGGTAGTAGTAGACCGCAGCATCTGAGCTGCCAGCGGTGACCGTCAGCTGCGAAAAGATGTAGTCATTGTTGCTGTCACCAACAACGTCCGCCAACTCGAGCGCCAACAGGCGGCCGGGTCCGACCGCTTGACTCAAGCCCATGGGCACAAGCTGCGTCGGGCTGAAGCCCAGATGCACCACACTATAGGCAAACGTCCCCACCTGACCGGTCTCAACCAGCACCACAAGCCCTTCGGTCACGCCATCGTTGTCGAGATCCGCGATCTCAACATCAATGACGACGCCAGGCACGTCGTAGCGCAGCGGCGTGAAGCCACCAAAGCCGTCACCCTTATAGATACACACGAACCCCGGCATCGTCATGGCGCTCCAGTTGTCAATCGGGGCACCGCCGATCAGCACATCCTGAAAGCCATCGTTATCGAAGTCGAAGATCTCGACGACCGGGAAGCCATACATGGAGAAGGGAGGCGCGACCGGATACGCACCACTGAAGTTGTCGATAATGACGTCGGTGGCCCAATTGGATTGGTCGATCTGGGTAGAACCCAAGTTGCGGTGAAAGTGCACCGTACCTTGCGAGCTAACCGTCACGAGGTCCTCGAGATGATCACCATCGATACGGCCACCAGCCATCGCAATGATCTGGGGAAGATTAGTCGCACCCGGCAGAGGGGTAAGTAGCGGACCTAGAAAGTTGTTGCTCAGTGAGAGGCCGTTCTCGTCAATCGCATTAATCCGCGCACCCATGAAGAGGCCGGGAACGACAATGTCGGAACAACCGTCACGGTTAGTGTCAACAAGCGCAGCTGCCGCAGACAGACTGAACAGCGGACTGCTTACAGGTGACGCAAATGGATGCGCTGATTGAGCCAGGAGTTGCCCTGGGCTCGCGATGCACATCGTGAAAGAAATCACAAAGGCCGCACCTATGTGCAATCGATCGCCATTGAACTTTGCCATGACTAGCTCCCGAATCTTGTGTCTACTGCGTAGGCGACACGCGCTCCATTACGGACCAACGACAAGCTGTGGCGGTCGTAAGCAGTACGGCCACCCCAAGCGAATCGTCCTCCAAACAACGCGGAACGCGGATCGAACGGACGCGGGTTCATCACTGCTACCCGCTACATACCGCTTCGTCGAATCCCGCAATAAACGTGAACTGGAAGCCGCGACTTGACGCCGTTCCGAGGGGTCGCGGCACGCGTTCGTGCAGCAACGCAATTGCAATTGGGCACCACGCAACCACTTCCCGCCGCACTTAGGGGAATGTCATACCCCCATTTTTCAGAGCAAAATCCGAGGCTCAAGGAGCGTGTCAATGCGACCCAACAACGCATGACTCACGACGAACGCAACATCAGGCAGTACTCTGCCTAACTAGCCAGTCCGGGCAGTCCAAGACCACACGCTCACAATCGTGATTAGGGGAATCCCTCGTTTCGACATCACCACACTCGGCGACTAGGTCGCTAGATTCTGCGTGATCACACCATGCACTCGATTCTGCCAAACGAAAACACCGTCGCCATCCACAGAACCGAACGACAGCGTTGACGCAGGCGCGATCAACGAACCCGCCGCCGTGCCGATGATGGGGTTTGAGCATGGTGCGGAACCTAGGCGTCGGTTGCCGCATGCGATGCAGCAGGCCGACACGGTCGCAACGATCGGTGTCGACCATCAATCGCATTGCCACGCGACCCCAAGCTAGGCAGCACTACTGCGCCATCAAAGAGAAGCACGTCCCTGCCCGCTCGGTCGGCCACCACCGCGTGCCTGTAGCGCGTGCCAGGACTGCTAATTGTCCAATGCCGAGTTGACGCATCGAAGAGTCAACCGGTCGCGCTACTCAGCAACGAGCGAAGCTACACGCTCCACCCATAGACCCGGGACCGATCCGGTTACGCGCACCCGATGCCGCATGGAAAGCCGTTTTGTTAGGCCCTCCGCTGACGCTGCGGGTTCGTCGGAGGCAATAAAAAAGGGCTCGACACTTTCGTGACGAGCCCTCTCAAGTTGGTATCCCGTAGGGGATTTGAACCCCTGTTACTAGAATGAAAATCTAGGGTCCTAGGCCGGACTAGACGAACGGGACTGACTTTTGCGGCGGGAAGCCTAAGGCAACTGGCTAGCGAAAAGCAAGCCATCACCAACAGCAATTCTCACCGCTTTGGAACTCGCGCAACCACGGCGCTAGCCGAGGTTCTTCCACTCCTTGACGCTCGGCAGTTCCTGCAAGGAAGCCAAGCCGAAACGCTCTAGGAACTGCTGCGTCGTGCCGTACTGCAGCGGCCGACCAGGAACGTCGGCGCGGCCGGCGACCTTGACCAATTTGTGCTGGAGCAGCGTGCGAAGCATCGGACCAGCCTTAACGCCGCGAATCGCTTCGATCTCGCTGCGCATGACCGGCTGGCGGTAGGCAACCACAGCCAGGGTTTCTAGGGCGGCGGGCGACAGCTTCTCAAGTTTCTTGACGCCGCGCAGACGCTGCAGATACGGGAACGCAGATGCGCCCGACATCCAGCGCACCGTGTCACCCACTCGAGTCAACTCGACAGGGAGGCCGATACCGCGCAGTTGACTCTGCAGCAGATCGAGGCCCTCTTCGACCAGCTTCTGGGTCGTGTTGCAGGCGCGCGCGAGGCGCAACACCGTCATGCCTTCGCGCGAGGTCATCATCAACACGTAGACCATGCGCGCGACCTCAGCCGCTCCCGCCAGATCTGGAACAATCGGCAAACCGTCTTCGCCAAGCTCGCTGTCGACAAGGTCGTCGACGCTGTCCAGCTCCACGGTGTTTGATTCGGCCGCAACGGCCGCCAGAGCAGCGTCTTCGCCAACGTCCTGTTCGCCAAGATCAGCCACGGCTTCTTCTGCGACGGCTTCTTCTGCGACGGCCTCTTCTGCGACGGGACCTTCTGCGACGGGACCTAGGTCGCTTGAGAGCTCACCATCGACCAACTCAGCGTCGTCGTCGCTGACAAGCTGCTCGGCGGGCGAATCTTCTGTGGGTTCCTCTGGCGGCTCCTCGCCGCCCTCTAGAGAGCCCTGATCTGCTCCTGGAACCCGGTCTTCTCCCGGAACCCTGTCTTCTCCTGGAACCCTGTCCTCTCCCGGAACCTGAGATGCCTCTGACGATTCCAGCTGCGCATCACCCAAAGGCAACGCGCCTCCAGGGACATCCGCTGAGCCATCACCCAAGCCATGATCGCCCAAGGCACCATCACCCGAGGAACCATCACCCGAGGCACCATCACCCGAGGAACTATCCGTAGAAGTAGTCACCGCAAGAAACCGTTCGGCCACAAAGGGAACGCCCACACCGGCAAGACGGTCCGCAAACTGGGGCGCTTCATCGGTGTCATCACCGATGTGCCCAAGTTCGAACCGCTGCAACTCTTCCGGACCTTTCTGGCGTTCGCTGACCGGAGTCGCGCCGGTTTCATCCGGCGGCAACTCACGCGAGATGTCGTCCATGAGCCTTTTCTATCGCAACGAAAGGCCGCTGTCACTTACCGGAATCCCTAGCTTCGGCCTCTTCTTCATTCCGCCAGCGCATTGTGTAGGCCGAGGTCTCCAACGGCGTTACCGGCATGCGTTCCAAATCGGCGTCGATCTCGTCTCGAACGGCCTCAAACGGCAGATCCCGGCCGGGTCGATGCTCGAGGCAATAGATGACGAACCAGCGCTGCTCGCCGCCCCACTGCGCTTCAAATGGCTCAGACACGTCACCCTTTTTTAGGTCGAACGCGCGCGTTGCGGCTGGGTGCTGGAAGCCGTGGCCAAACGCGGGCAGTAGGCCGCCATCGCGGCGCGAGGCATCCTCGGACCAACGCAGTGCGAGCGTCGCGAAATCGGCTCCAACCCGCACCTTGTCGACGACCTCCTGCGCGACCTTGCGGTCCTTGTGCACCAGAAAACGCACCTGCACACGATCTTCGCGCAGCGACAGGTAACGCAGCACATAGCCCTGATAAAGTCGCTGGGCAGTGCGCAGGCGCAGCGCCGACTGCCAGTCTTGTTCGCGCATGCCGAACAATCGCCAAACGTAGTCCGCGAACGAAACCCCTGCTAGCTCTGCCTTGACCTGACGGCGCAACTCGCGCTCTTCGCTTGCGGCCAGTTCGAGCACGCGGGCTTCGGAGACGCGCACGCCAAATTGCTCAGCGTGGCGCGCGACCAGCACGTCAAAGATCAACAGGTCGACGGCGGAGAGAGCTAGATTGGGATTCGCGCTCAGCAAACGCGTGAACGCGTGGCTTTGGCGCAGGACCAAGTCACCAACTCGGGCGACCTCGTCGTCTTTGGCATCCTCACGCGGTAGCAGGATCTCTGGGCCAAAGCCGTCGGCCATCGCTGGTGCAACGGACGCCGCGACCTTAGGCGGCGGCAACGGGCCTTGGTCGTTCTGGACCACCGGGGTCGATCCGGGTGGCGCTGCCACGACAGTTCCCGGGGAGCCACTGGGTCCCCCGGCGCAACTCGCCAGCAGCACGGCCAAGAATGCCAACTGACCGGCGAAGCTTACGACGCAGGGTTGCCGTCGCACGTCCGGCACTAATACGCCTTGAAGCTGCGCAACCACTTCGTGCCTTGGCACAGGAAGCACTTCGAACGTACCGGCTTGCCGTCGCCGCCAACTTCAGGCGTGGTGCCTTCGCCGTAGCACGAGATGCATTGCTGCACCGACGCGTATTTGACGACCATTTGGCCGCTGTATTCAGCGTAGTAGGCGCGCAACCACCCAACCCGTTCTTGCTTGGAAGCGTCTAGCCACCAACCTTCGTCAGTCTGCGCCTTCTTTTCGGTGCCGGCTTCGGTGGCACTGCGACGTCGCTCCATCGCTTGGCGCAACAACTTGGCGAAGCGCTCGATGTCGCGGTCTTTGCCGGCCGGTTGTTTCTTTTGCGTGCCCTGCTTGTCCAACGACTTCTGCACGGCGGTGTCCTTGAGAATCTCCTTGTCACCGAGCACCCACGAGCCGATGCCGTAGTTGAAGTTCTCGGTGCGCTTGCCGGCGGAGTAGTTGGCGCGGTTCGCCCACATCTCCTCGATCTCGACACTTTCCAACAACAGCGTCTTCTCGAGTTTGGCAACGATTGCCTCGCTCATGCCGTTTTCGGCGAAGCCGCGAGCGGCTTGCAAGTTGAAGCCGTCGACTCCAACCTGCTTCTCTGCGACCGAACGGATGTTGCGGCGCCATAGGTCTGCGACCCGCTGCGTGAAGAAGCGGGTGCGAGCCTGCTCGAAGCGCGCCTTCTCACGTTCGAACTCCGTCTTGAGTTTCGTATTTGGGAAGTCCACCTCGAACTGCGCGACCAACTCGACGCCCTTAATGAACTGCTTCTGCGTGCCGCGACTGCGCGCGACCTGGATCTGCTCGAGAACGCCAAGCTCCTTGGCCGCCGCCTTGAAACGCTTCAAGCGATCAATCAGCGTGGCCAGTTTTGCCTTGTCACCTGCATTGTCGAACTCTAGCGCCTTGTCAAGATGCTCGGAGGCGCGGTCGTAGGCGCGGAACTTGATCAAGTCCTCGGCCAGCAGCATGTGCTTGTTGGCATTATCGCCGGGCGCGTGCTGGCCCAAGTAGACCGCGTAGAACTCATCCTTGGTATAGACCTGCGTCGCCGGCACTTCGACCTTATGAACGCGCTGCAGGTTGCCGCGCGGCACGCGGTATGGCACGCCCTTGACTTGCACGATCAACGGGTCACCAGTGGCGTCGGTGATGCGACCGATGATCGACTGACGCGTGCCGTTATGGATGTAGATGACTTCATCAGCGCGAACGAGGATCTCGTCCTGTGACTCGCCCATCAGGTCAAACTTGCGCTTCCACTTGGTTGCGCTGGCAGTGCTCAAATGATCCCAGCGAAGCTCTAGGACGCCGCCGTTATCGAGGCGCCGCACCCGCAGGCCTTCTCCATTGGCTTCTTCGACACTGGCAAGAAGCATGCGGCCGTCGGCTAACTGCACCGACTGGGCAGTAAGCGGGGCGCCCGCGAGATAGACCACGGTGGCCAGAAAGAACGTTAGGAATCGTTGCATTAGATCACCAAGGGGGCGCATCTAGGGTTGGACGGATTGCGGTAGGGGTTGATGGCAAGCGTTGCTGCTTGCCGACTGGATCGCTTAGCGCGGTAGTGGCGCACCGCCGTTACGAAAAGACAATACCCGATCTCGCAGCGGTAGTTGCCGCGGTACGACCCGGAGAAACTCTACGACCACCGGCTCGCCTTCTTCGAGCCAAGTGGCTTCGAGCTTGACCAGCCAAAGTTGCGGGCGGTCCTCATCGGCGGTGGCAGTCGCAGACCAGGTCATGCCAGGAAATCCGGGCACATCCTGATCGATCAACGGCACGAACTCGAGATCGAATGGTGAGCTATCGCCGTTGGTCGATCGAATCGCTTCGTTCTGGATGCGGTGCATGGCAAGGTCACACATGGTCACAAGCGCGTGACGCGCATCAGTCGTGCGACGCTGGTTGATGCTCGACGACAAAGCGCCAAGAACGGCGGTGACGCCGAACAACAAGATGGCCAATGCCGCCATCATCTCGACGAGCGTGAAGCCGCCTTGATAACCTTCGCCTGCGTTGTCGAGAAGTTGCTTAGCCATTCCAGTCATCCTTGGCGTGCAAGATCGGCACGACGAACTCGACGGTGCGGCCAACGTGAACCAGCGAGCCGGCATCGTGCGAGATCGCCTTGGTCGCACGCTGACCGCGACGCAGTCCAATCAAACGGTCACCAGACAACCCAGCGTATTGCAGCCACTCGCCGTCGATCTTGATGAAGCCGCCATCGTGCGCGCCGGGGAACGACGTGCCATCGTATAACTCCAGCGACTGTGAGTCGTTTGCTAGATAGCCACTAAGCAAGCCTTCCGGCGTTGCGTCGGCCGGCTGAGCGACGGCGCAACGCACCATGATCGCGTGCGGATGGATGTCATCACTGGTGTCGTGCTCGCTAAACGGACCGACATCAAAGGCGAACGCGCCGCCGCTAATCTCGTCGACGAGCCAACCGCCACGCGCGCTATCCCAAATGCCTTGTGGAGCCTGCAAGTTGGCACTGTCCCGCGAGCGACTGAGCACGCTGCTGAGCACACCCGCCCTGTTCCCCCACGAGGTTGTGCTTTGCGACCAGAATGAAAACTCGATATGCAGCAGGTTCTGCAGGATCGGCTCGGTGATCTCACGCAGCAGACTACCAGGCAGATCTTCGGAGCCAGGAATGATCTCTTCGAATGGATCAACCATGCGGTTTGGTCCAGCCGGGAACTTCTGTCCAGGCAAGAACCAACCGGCACGCAGTTCAATCAGGGCGTCATCAGGTCCCTCTTGGCGCGCGACCATCAGCATCACGTTGCCGACGCCACGCAGCGGTTCATTGAGGCGTCGCTGCTCGAGTTCGACAAGAACCTGTTCGGGCGGCATCGCTGGATCATCGGTCAGAATCTGGCCAACCAGCGCCGAGTCGATGATGCGAAGTTCGCGATCGGGCAATAGGCGAACAGACCCGCGCAGGACCTGCGAACGAGTCGCGTCGCGCTCCGGCAAAATAGGCAGGCCAACTGGTAGCAACTGCACCACGAGCCGGTCTTCGACGCGCTGGCTGTCGCGCGTCGTTGTGCTACCGCGCAATTGGGTCAACTCTTCGGTAATGACGCGCTGGGCGTGGCTGCTGCGATCCGCAAGCATCTGACTGGTCTCACCATCGCGGAAGGTCTGCAGGCCACTGTCGACAAGCTGCACCAGCATCAATAAGAAGCCGGACAGGATGCCCATAACGATCAGCAGTTCGATCAGCGTGAAGCCGTGCTGCTGAGGACGTCCGCTTTGAATCGGGCTGTGATTCATCGCGCCGTAACCTGTTCGTCGAAGATGCGACTTTGGCCCTCATACTGAATCCGCACGTCTTCGACCCGCGCCGACGTTTTCCAGCCATGCTGGGTGAACGCCTGCAGGTCAACGCAGCCAGGCTGGTAGACGGTTTGGAAACGAATCTCGAGACGCGACGCGCCGCGATTGAGTTTGTGCGCGGCGCCGTCTGCTGGTTTGCCAACAAACTCCCACAAGCCCGGGAACGCCGAAGCCTCTGCGGTCCAAGGCGCGAGCGAGTCGGTGCGCACGCGACAGACCACCTGGACACGCGAGTCGGTAGTCTCTTCGCGCCACCGGAGGTCGCGGAAGAACACCGGCGCTTCGTTGGTCGTCAGCTGCGAGTAGGCGAGTTCCGGATCGTCACTGAACTCGGCGTAGCGATCCCAATAGCGGAACGGCCACGAGATCACGACTTCCCCAGCACCGGCTCCTTGTGACTGCGTGCCGTAGCGGCCGCGGAACAAACCGCGCGCGGAACTGGTGCCCGTCTCGATGGTGCCGTCTTCGTTCGGCGGATACCAGTTAGGCATCTCGAGCGTATTGGCACTGTTACGGCTCCACGTGTAGTGCAGCAGTTCTTGCCCCATCAACAGCGTGCCGGCAATGGGCAGCGGCGTGACATCCTGCACAGGAATCACGGCTTCAGTGCCGCCGACTCCGCCCGTGAGAATCGCACACGCACGGTGCGTCAAGAACTTAACGCGGGCCCCACGATCGTGACCGCGCGCTTCTGTGTTCAACAAGCCGCGACCGTTCTGAGCAATCGTGAACACGCCATTGGCGCGCGCCGAGTAGGCCATCACTTCGTCGTCGACCTGAATCAGCCCGCCGTTCTCCGGATAGTTGGCGCTGAGATCACGACCAGCCCACACCGCACCAATCGAGTTGTTGTAGTAGAGAGGGTTGGTGGTCAATTGCTGCGCATTCGCATCCATGATCTCTTCGAGAACTAGATCCTGCGCGATGTGAGCAATCACTTCGACTTCATCGACGATTCCCTGGATAGGTTGATCGCCACCAACGCCCGCACCAATGCTCGGCTCAGCACAGAACGCCGCCGGCAGTTCACCACTTGGGAACTTAACGATGCGGTCATACATGCGCGAGTCTTCAAGCACCGTGCCTTGTGCAGGACCTTGGTAAAGGCTCTTCACATTATCACGCAAACCGATCAACTGGAACGGCCATGGCCCAAGCAACTCAGGCGGCGTGCGGTTCTCCTGCAAATTGTCAGAGTTCCACCGGTAGGCCTGCCAGTTAACCGTATGCCACTCAACGGTTGGTCGATCTGAGCCATTGGCAACCGATCCTTGCACAAGAGCGACGCGATCGTGACGACCAATGCGGCCACTGTAGGCGCTGTAATTACCCCAGCGCCGCATGCTGATGCGATGACACTGCAGCACCTTCGCGTTGTTTTGAGGATGTGACGAAGTGCCTGTGAAAGGATCACCGCGGAACGCCAGTCGCCGTCGCGCCCAATGAATCTGCGGGAACGTGCTTTCAAGCTGGGGCGTGTAGCCAATGAAGCCACTTGCTGGATCGACCTGACCCCACGGTGGCTCCAGAATGTCTTCCGTGTTGGTTTGGTTCGGCCCCAAGGTTCCAACCTGCACCGTACTCCGACTCGTGCTGCGCGTTAGTTCACGGTAGACGTTGGCCCAAGCAGCGCGGTTACCACGCACCAAGTGCATGTTGTCAGCGATCGCATCGTATCGAACCCACTCTGTGTCTTGGTCAGCACCAGCCGGAAGTAGCTGCACCCATTCGCTCATCATCGTTACCGCTGGATCCCAAAGGGTGTTGGTGCCTTGCACCGGAATCGACACCGGCACCACCCAAACAATCCGCGCGGGCAGGTCATCCCAGGTGCCTTGCCCCCCTTGAAGAGTCCAGTTGTTGTTGAAATCCGTGACGAACTTACGTGCCGTCTGATCGAACAACTGCGTGTCGATCTGGTTGTCTTGACCGGGCAACGTTTGCGCCCGCTCAACACCAATCAACTTGTGCCCTTGTCGTGACTGATAACGGACCAACTCCATGCCGCCAATTTCTGTCGGCGCACCACCGATCTGACCTGGCACGTTCGCTTCAAAGCTGATGCGATCCTGAATGATCAGCGCGTAACCACCCGACGTTGAGAATGCATCGATGATCTCTACTTGGCCTTCGTCTGGCGGCTGGTTGTCGCCACTAGGAATGGGATCAGCGAGTTGCAGATCACCGCTCCAAGTCTCATCGAATCCAACTCCAACCCTAATCGGCGGGCCCATTGGCGGAGTAATCGAGATCTCGTCCGGATTGTCAACAAAAGCGCGAGCAACGGCAAACGCACCCAACGACCCACTCAGCGTAGTGCCGCCGACCATCATCGGCGTATCTTCGGAAACAATCGCTGCATACCCATAGAGTTCCACCAAAGAACCAGCAGGGTGCTCAGGAAACACATCGAGGCTTACGCCGCTGAACTGTGAATCGTTGAAGTCAACTGTAGGTTCTCCATTCGCGTCTGTCGGAATATTTGGTCGATGCTCACGCCCTCTTTGGCGAGAACCACGACCACCTAGCGAGTCCTTGAACTTGCATTCAAATGAGTTGCCGTTGATCGAGGAGTATTCGAACAGTTCAAGACCGATGCGCAGGATGCCGACTGGCGGAAAGTCTTCGGTGCTTTCAACCTGGATGCTAACGAAGCGCTCGTTACCTGGGATGGCGCTCGGATCTTGGCCGTAAGGGACCGCGTTATTCTGCAGCCCGGGATCAAACACCGGCAACGCGCCCGTCAGATAGGTCCGGTATTTGGCTTCTCCGCGCGTCATACCATCGACGAAGAATGACAAGTCAGCGGGCCGCCCGGTAGGAGCCGACACACTGATATGCACAGCCGTGTCAGCTGGCAATGCCAGCTCAGCCAACGGCAATTCAACTTGCGATGCGGTGCGCTGAACACCCGCTGGAGAATCACTGGGATTAGGGTCGATACCGGCTTCATCGATGACCTCCACCAACAAGTTGCCATCGCGTGCCAACACACTCAAGCGATTGCGGTCAGCGTCACCATCGCCGTAGTCAAACAGGATGCAGTTCGCCAACGTCTGCGGCTCAAGCCAGAACGACGTTGCAAAGCGACCCATGAAGCCACCGTTTGCTGAGAACGGAAATGCAATCTGGTCGTGACGTCGGTTGCCCGTGGCTGGGGGCGTGCTGCCGGCCGTCTGCGGCCCGGTGTTGTTCATCACATACGGGCCCTCCTTATTGATGTCGCGACCACGACGGTGCGTGTTGGTCGCAAACGAATCCAGGGACAATGGCGATTGCGTATTCGGCCAACGGCGACGTCGCGCCATCGCAACCGATGGCTCAATGCCCGAGTCGGCAGCGTCGTCGACGGCGTAGCGCGCAGCTCCAAGGCCGAGGCTCGGATAGGCGTGCGGAATGATGTGCGCGAGGTAGCGCGCGCTCGGATCGTTGCCGGCTTGGTTCGGCTGCAGGTGACCGAGGTTGATCGGACCACTCACCCAACCGGGCGAACGGCGATCGAGCAGCATCGCATCCTCAAAGGCTTGCTGCGTGTCCCACTTGCGCTCGATGCGGAAACCGGGCAACACGGCGGCGAGCCCGGTGCGTTCGTGACGCCCGACGACACCCGGCGCAATCAGGCTGCGCGAACGGCTAGCGGCTGCCCGGTAGGTCACCCAAGGACCACTCTTGAAGCAGATCGGTGACGTGCCCATCTCGAGCACACTGTCGCGACCGGTTCGCATGCACCGATACAGATCGATCCACTTGTTGCGAATCGTGTTGCTGGCGGACGCTTGCAGTTTCGGCACGAACAGACGATCAATAAGATCCTTCCAGTTCTCGAACGGCCGACCGCCCGTCGCCTCGCCGTCAAGCGTCAGATCGCCACGCAGTTCAGCGATCTCGCTAGCCAACTCACGCGCCTCTCTGCGACTGATGTGCGGCGGCGCAGGCGTGCGACTGTTGCTGTTGTGATTGATACGCAGGTTGGCACTGCGACGCACGTGGCTCAACAGGGCCGTCAACACATCAACCGATGCGGTGTTGATGTTGACCGGAGCAGGAATCAACGGCTCCACCACCGTATCGACCGGGTCGAAGTTCCTGCTCACCGGCATCAACAAGCCCAACTGGAACACCGACGGCAACTGCAACTGGGCTTGGCCCGGGCGCTGCGTCGACGCCGTCATCAGCATGCCGTATTCAACATGGCCGGTGGCCAGGTCGCGAATCCGCACCGTGCTACCGGCGCTAAGGTGCATCGCCGACTTGACCATCAGCGTGCGCGTCAAGCCGCCTTGCAAATCATTGAAGACGCGTTCGGGGCGGCCCCAGGTCGGCGCCGTTTCAGATTGCGTCTCGACGGCGAAGACACGATCGATCGCATCTAACTCGCCCATCGTGAACGTGCCGAGTCCGGCCTTGCCAATATCCAAGACTTCGCGTTCGCTGCGATAAGAGACGCGCTTGCCGCCACGATCGGGAGCGAAATAGGGCCAGATCGCCGCCAGGACGCAGCGATAGTCGAGTACCAAAGTCTGCGTCGCCACTCCTTCTGTGCCATCTGCGAACCCCTGCCCGCGGAACAAACCACGCTGCAAGCCTTGTAGCACGTTGCCATCGATCGAGTCGTAACTGACGACTTCATTGGCGAGCCAGAGGTAGCCCTGGTCGGGCAGCGCCGTCGCGTCATCGACGGCCATCGAGGTCGCATCGGGCTCTAGGTCTTGGCCCAAACGCGTTGCCGTTCCAATCGCGTTAGCGAGCATCAACGGCGACATCGAATCGAGCGATGCGTAGCGCTGCAGGTCCTGCACTTCGCCGCCAAGCAAAACCCTGCCGCCTTCCTCGAGCGCGGAGAACGAGGCCGGCAACTCGACGCCGCGAGGATACTCATCCCGGCCGTCGAAATCGGGGGTGGGATCCACCGACGGGTGAGACAAGGCGACATCCCCAAGCATTAGCGCGCGCACGCTAGCGGACGTTTGCTCAGTCGAGGTTTGCTCGACATCGCGCATCGCCGCATCAGCACCAACACTCATCGAGATCGCGAACGGTAGCGCCAGCAACATCAGCAGCGTCAGTGCAAACAACACCGCCAACAGCGCGAGACCTCGTTCGGCACCGGCCGCCGAGTGTACAGATGGATGCATCATGAATCGGAATCCAGGTCTACCCAAGTGATTGTCGGAGCATCAATCGGTTCACCACGCTTGTCGTAGGTGAACCGAAAGGCGCGCGTCGGTTGCAGTTCGATCGGCAACTGTTGAGCTGCGGCATACTCGAACACCATGATTCGGAACTCGTCGACGAGGCCCGGAATCGGCGATTCCTTCGGCGACACGTCGAGCACCATCTCTGGCGTCTGCTCGGGCGAACCGACGGCGTCGACACGCGCGAAATCGCGGCCATCGACGCTGAGCCACAATGAATTGCCATCAGCCCCCACTTCGAGCGTGACCCAGCGTTCCAGCGGCAGCGACTGCTCACTCTTCATGTTCTTGCGAACCTTCTCGCCACCCAACTCAGTCATGCTCATGCGCACGTCGGGCCGCAGGTTCTGGTCCAAGCGCACCTCCAGCAAAGGCGGCATGTCGATGACGACGCAACTGCCTCGGCGCTCCAAATAGAGATCGACGCGCATAACAAAGCCATCGCGGGCATCGACGACTTCTTCGGCAACCGCCCAGTGCACCAGTGCCGTCTTGTCACCAGGCATTGAACGACGCGCATGGCCAAAGCGGCCAGCCACGACATCCTCGCCGCCAAGCTCAGGCCGCATGCGCTCATCCATGACCGGCGTCTGTGGTTCGAAGTGGAATACGATCGCCGGCTGCAGCAGGTGTGCCTGAACGATCGCCGGTTCGGCTTCGAGACCGGGGCGAACGATCACTTCGGTTGGCACGCCTTCGGCCCGCGCGGTCATTTGCGCGGCGCGGCGTTCACCAGCGAGAATCGAACCGAAAATCAAGTCCGGATCGGTCTTGCCGATGTAGCCGATACCGATGCCGAGCAGCACCGAGATCACCCCGATCACGGCCAACAGTTCCAACAACGTAAAGCCAGCGCTACGCGACTGTGGTGCCCGCAAGACGGGCGACCGACGATCCGGTAGGTTGTGTTGCATCGGGTTCTTTGCGGGGCGGCTAGTTAGACGGAAAACTGATGTCGTCGTCAGTGCCAAACGTCAGATCTTTACCAGCGCTGAGGATTTGGAACCTCTTTGCGCCGTAGTAGGTGCCATCTTCGCGGCGCTTGGCCTTGACCCGGACTGGCGCTTCGTCGATCGCAAGCACGACCAACTGCGACTTCTTCATGTTGAGCTTCGTGAAGTAGACCATCGGCGTATTCCAGCCATCGGCGATCTCCATGCGATCCGTCATGTCGTCGAGCAATGGGTACGGGGCGCCATGCTTGTCGACATCGGTGTTAGTCATCTTGTCGCGTAGGCCACTGAGGTTGGTGCCACCCTTCTTGGACTGGCTAACCATGACCAGCAGCGATTCGATGCCGGTGTTCTGGCCGTTGTCGGTTTTCCAAACTGGACCACCTTTCTTATTCAGGTATCTAAGATCGTCGCCTGGATAGTAACCGAACTCGGTGCTGAACTTCTGGCACGCCGTCGAGAGTTGAAGCATCACTGCTTCCGTCTCGGTCCGCTTCGCGGCGTGGTCAGTATCGAGAATGCGCGGCAGCAACACCGCGGCCAACGTGCCGATGATGCCGATGACAATCAGCAACTCGATGAGAGTGAATCCGTTTTGCTTGTGCTGCTTCATGCCAATCACTTGCCCTTGCGGCGCTCCAGCTTGTAGTCATCAAACGCGAGGTCAACCTGCGCAGCAGGGTCACCTTCGGCGAACAGCACCGTGCGCAGTTCGTTTTGTGTACTGCCACTCAACTGCTTGAGTTCGTGCGACAGCACCAGCGCGCCGTTGAGGTAAACCAGCAACTGCAACTGCTTGCTGTTGTTGCCGGTGCGAGGTTCCACTCGCAGTTCTAACTCTTGCGGGCCATCGGTGCGCAACGGCACCGTCAACGATGGCGCGATGCGGATCGGGCCCTTCTCGTCGCGGCCGTCAATCACTTCGACGTAGGGCTTGCCGTTATACATACCAACGCGGGCTGAGAACTCGACACCGGAACGAGCGCGACGCGTTTCGATCGCCAAACCTGCGATCGAGTTCGTCGAATTGTGCTTCGGGCCGACCGCCATCGTTACCGAGACCGCGAGAAAGTTCTTGCCGGGCTTGACGCCATTGGCGCGCTCCGCACTGACGGCTCCCTTGGTCTTAAACCGCCCCTGCAACACCATCCGGCCGTTCTTAACCTCGGGCCTGAGACTACCATCCTGATTCTTCGCCCAGATGTCGCCGATAGCCGCTCGGTCAAAGCTGTCGCCGAGCGTTTCCTTTTCGGCGTGATCGGCAATGGCGTTGATGGTGTCGCCGGCCCACTTACCCATGACGCTTTCGCGACCGACATCGCGCTCTAGACGCTCAAGGCGTAGCCGAGCTTCGTCGACACGGCCGCGGCTATACAAAACCACGCACTGCGAACCCTTGGCGTAGCCATTCATCTCGTCGCTCGATGCCAGTGCTTCCGCCTGCTCAAACGCTGAGCGCGCACCGCGACGATCGGCGGCCGCGAACGCGCGCATACCCTGCAATTCTAACAGTTCGAGTTCGGGCTTCGGCGACAACGCGACAGCGCGGTCCATGTAACGCCGAGCACCAATCAAGAACGCGGCCTGGTCGGCTCCGATGGCCTGACTCGCAAGACCGGCTTGCACCAGCGACATCTCGACAATGGCGTGCACAAAGTCATCGTGCTGCACCAACGTTGCGGCGAGCGCTTCTTCTGCGGCTGCAAACTGCCCCATCAGGCGCAGCGTACGACCGCGTAGGTAGAGCGCGTAAACATCGTTCGGAGACGCTTCCAGCGCGCGATCCAAGAACGTCAGAGCTGAATCGAAGTCGCTGATCCGCGAACAGATCAACGCGAGCCCCGTCATCGCGCGGTGGCGCAACAGTGGATCCTGATCGGCGACACTCAGAAACAGGTCGTAAGCTTCCTGGAACGCATCCGTATTGACCAAGCATGCGGCCCGACCGAGTTGGGCAGCGGCGGCGTCGGGACCGGTGCCAACTTGCTGGAACGAACTCATTGCCGCGGCCATGTCGCCGGCGGCGTAGTGCATGCAGCCGCGAACGAATGCGGGCGCCGCAGCGAGGTCGTTATTGCTGGCGAGAATACCGATCGACAGACGGCAGCTCATGATCGTGCGAATGATCTTCCGCCGCAACTCTTCGTCCTGCACCGTACCCAGCGTCGCCTCGGCGCGCGCGGCCGCCGCAACGGCTTCACGACTACGGCCACGCGAACGGTAGAACTCAGCCAGCGTGCCATGAGCACGGGCATCGGTCGGCGTTAATCGCGCAGCTTCCTTGAGGTTCTCTTCTGCCTCAAGCCACAGGCCAAGGCGAGCTTTGATGATGCCGAAGCCCTGCAGCTTGAACGACTGCGCAGTCGCATCGCCCGTGACGGAGTTGAGCAGATCGAGCTCATCCGAGATGCTGCCAGTCGCCTGCAGAACCACTTGCATGATGCGCAGGCCATCAAGGTTGCCACCGGACATTTGCAGATAGATCTGCGCCTGCCTCTGCGCCTCCTCGTAGATCCAGCTCTCGGTGCGCGCTTGGTTAAGCAACCATTTGATCAATTCCAGGCGCTCGTTTTGCACGCTGGCAATTTCAGGGACCTTGCGCACGTGGCGGGCCACCTCGTTGCGAATGGTCTGCTTGAGAATGATCCGAGTGATCACCTGACCGGTGCCACCAAACTCAACCGTGTTGCCTTCCTTGCGCTTCTTGAGGCTGAACATCTTCATGCGCAACTTCACATCCACGAAGTTGCCGGAATCCTCAAGCTCGAACAGATCGACACCGGCCTGCGGTTCAATTCGACCGTAGTAGGCACCGCTCAGACCCACCACATAAAGCCGGTCGTAGAGTTTGGCAGCCTGCTCTGGGCTCATCGCGCCTGGATTGCCTGGCTCGGCCTCATTCGAATCTAATCCAGCACCGCCATTTGACACGGAACCATCGCCACCAGGAGCAACCGTCACGCCCTGCACCTGCTCGCCATCTTGACGAAGCAACCACGAGTGACGGAAGTCGGGACTAGCATCGAGCGGCAACGCGGCCAACGACGCAGCGGCATGTGGCGGGAACGACAATTCACGCGGCGCTAACGGCCGGGTTTCGCTGGGCTCGGTCAAGAAGTCGCGACGCACCAATGCATCTGCAACACCTTCAACCAACGGTGAAGCCTCACGCGGTTGCACCACGTATTCCTTATCTGTCGGGCGCCACCTGTCGACCAGCTTATTGAAGCCAAAGTAGCCCGAGCCGTAGTAGGCGCCGAGCAAGACGACCAGAATCAACAGCACTTGTTCCTTACGGAGACTCATCGCTTAGTCCTTCTTCTTCAGGAATGAGATGCCGGAGAGGGTGGCCCTGCAGAGGCTTGGCTCACCAGGGCGCGCGGGCTTGGTCACCTGCAGTTTGTCGAGAATCAACGTGCGGCTTGGCTTGCGACACGACTCCAAGAACATGGCGATTGTTGGCTCGTCGGCTTGGAACGCCAACGTCACGGATTGCTGCGCGACCCAATCGGCGAGATCGATCTCGCCGCGGCGATTACTGCGGCCACGACTGCGACGGTTACGCAAGGCTTCGAGCTTGATCGAGTCGATCTCGTACAGGCCCATCGCATCTTCATCGTGCGCCTTGGCCTGATCGTGCGCGTCGAACAGACGAGCCTGGATCTCGTCAATGATGTCGAGACCGAATAGAATGCGACGGATCTGGTCGACACCAGTGCCCGGCTCCCAAACAAGGTTCTTCTCATCGACCGTGACATCACGATCGCTGGCGGACTCGGACACTGCCCGGCGCAACTTGCGACTCTGCAAGAACAGGTGCCGGTCGGCGTCGCCAGACCACTTGCTGTATTCGGACGCAACGACAAAGGCTAACTCGGTCTTCAGTCGCGCGAGATCAGCGGTCAGTTGTTCGCCTTCGGTGACCACCGAAGCCAGCGTGTCCTGCGAGTACGCTTCGCTCAGCGCGCCACGCGGCGTGCCTCGAACCCGACTGCTGTAGATGCTGTCGATGACGCTCGAAGCAATCATCCAAACGAGACCGCCGATCGCACAACCGACCAACCACTTCTTGTTCTCCTGAACAAAGGCTCCAGCGTCCATTAGTTGCTCTCCAGATCGACGGTGATCTCAGCGCGCTGGGCGCTGTCTTGGCTCTTCATCTCTCTCATACTGGCGTTGGGCAACCCAGCCATAGCCGGATCAGATTTAAGGCTCTCACTGAACTCCGACAACACGCGACCGGTATCCGCACCGTTGAGTTCTTTGGCAGCAACTTGCACAACGACTTGCGGCGAAGTCGATCCATTGCGGCTTCGGCTACCGCCAACGCTGAGTTTTTCGACCCAGAGTTGCGGCGACAGATGCTTACCGATCGCTCGCTGCACGCGCAGCACACCGTGCAGCGGCAATGCGCGCTGACGCAGGTATGCGACGAGTTCGCGGTTAACTTGATTCTCCGCCAACAACTCCTCGGCCTCATCGTGGATATTCGTCGCACGAGCCACCTTGCTGGTGAGCTTGCTCGAGAACCTCTTATTGTAGGCCATCTCCTTCTTGTTGTTCTCCATCTTGAAGAACAACAACGCGACGATGACGACGCCAGCGAGGATGTTGAAGATCGTGCGTTGTTGGAAGCGCTGCTTCTTGCGCACCGCTTCCGGCAGGATCTCGATCGAGTAAAGCGAATCGTCCAAGCGACCGACAGCAAGCCCCAGCGCGACGACGGCTTCATGCCGCATCTGCTGCAACTGCTCAGCGTCTTCGGGCGACAGCGCGCTCAGGTCGAGGTTGGCGAACGGATCGAACTGTTCGACCGGGCAGCGCAGGTTCTCGCGCAGCAGACCGCGCAAGCCGCGCAAGCGAGCGCCACCACCACAGATCAGAACCTTATCGATGCGCAGGTCGGAGATTTTGGTCTGCGCCTTGCAGAACGAAAGCGAAGAACTGATCGCTGCCGGGATCGACGTCGCTGCGCTCATCGCCGCCATCGTGACCTTCTCGGCCTGGCCGCTCTTGTAGTTACCGCGACTCTGCGGATCGAGGTCCAGCAGGTCCTTCTTCAGCACCTCTGCCTTGCGCACGCTAACGTTGAAGTTGCTCGCGATCGCGTCGTCGAGCCCCTTCGTGCCACTTGTCAGGTTGCGAGCAAACAACAGGTCGGTGCCGCGCACGATAGCGAGGTCGATCGTCTCGTGGCCGATATTGACCAGCGCGACAACCGTGTCCTCTTCGACCGGGCCGCACTTCAGGTAAGCGTTGTAGAGCGCTGTGCAGTTCGGACTGAATGCCGACACCGAACCGCCACCACTGGTGACCAAGGCCTGCATGCGGTCGAGGCCTTCGTTCTTGGCGAGCGCCAACAGCACCGTGTCGCTGCCTGATTCGTCATCGAGCGGCAGCAAGTTGTAGTCGGCGGACAAGTCACCACCGGACTGCTGCGCCAAATCTTGGATTTCGAGATCCATCAGGTTGCGCAGTTGCCAATCCGGCGTCGGCGGCACCTGACTGTATCGCAACGTCATGTCACGCCCGGCCAAACCGCACGTGCTGTCCTTCAAAGGAATACCGGAATCAGCGAGTGACACGCGACCGTCTGCGTTGGGCAAACCCGCGAAGCGCAACACGCTAACGCCATGCTTGCCCTCCTGCGCGACGAGGATCTTGGCGCTGTGACTGCCGATATCGACGGCGGTTGCTTTACTTGCCATTCAGGTGCCTCGCGATGTAGTCGGTAACGAGTTTCTTAAGAGCCGGTTGCTGCACCGAACTAAACGCTTCAGCCAACGCGATCAGTCTCGTGCGCTGCACTTCATAGGTCGCTTGATCGACGGCCACCAAGCGCTCCTTAGCCTTAGCCTGCAGCGCAAGCACCCCGGCCAAATCTTCAACGTTGTGCTCGCCGTAGAGTGCGATCAATTCATCGACACCACTAGCCACACGATCGAACCCACCTCGCGTGGTAAAGAACTCAGCTTCTTCGAGGTCCCGCTGCAACGTAGCAACCTGCGTGGACTGCGCTTCGAGGATCTCGCGACGAAGGTTGTTCGCCTTAGCAAGCGCCTCCGAATCCATCGGCACGTTCTGGAACAGCTTCGAGAGTTCGTCGAGCGCGTGCCCGGGACGGCCTTCGGCACGCACCGACTCTGCGGTCCGCACGTGACTACCAGCTTGCTGGCGTTCGGCGCGGAAACCGAGCAAGAGGGTCGCCTTGTTGGTGGCGACCGCAAAGCGATAGCGACCATTGCCAGTCTCGCCGCGCCCGTTCGTCTGGCCTTCGAACTGCAGCATGGCGCGAGTTGCATGGCTGCCGAACAGCACCTTCTTGGCCGCCGCCTGAGCCTCCACCGCTACCGATGCGAACGCACCATCGTCGGCCATCAACAAGCCTCCTGCGGCATCCGACGGCATCACAAATCGCATGGTGTCTGCGCCAGTCAAGGCGATCTCAAGGCCACCATCAACCTCCGTACAGGCGACGCTCACGCCGAGGTCAGACAACACGCAATGCCCAGCTTTGTGCATACGCGCCATCGAGGCAGGCACCGCATCGGGCTCGATCGCCAGCACCGTGCCAGGGTTACTCTTGTCGGTCGAACGAACGGCAACCGAACTACCAAACCCGAACGCAGTTTGCCCAGACTCTTTCAGGGCCACATTGATGCCGTTGGCGGTGCCACCTTCGACCACCGCAAGGTCATCGACCAAAGCTTCCGCATCCTTGTTGGGCAACAACGCGACGACTTCGACTAACAAACGGTCGCAACCGGCAGGCACCGTCACAGTCGTTTCGACGCGCTGCCAGTCTGCGTAGGCTGCCATCTTGGTGCCGTGGCAGAAGCGGAACGGCACGTCTTCGCTACTCGCGAACACCCGAGCACGCACCGCGATCTGGGCACCGCCCAGTGTGCGACAGTGACCGGTCACCGTCAGCGAGCGCCCGGCGAAGACCTCGATTGGTTCGGCCAACTGCATGACCGCGAAATCAGCATCACTCTTGATGCTCTTCGCTTCGCCGTCGTCCTCGTCCTCTTCAAAATACGCGGTAAACGAAGACAAGCCGGAGTTGGGTTCCCCGTCAGGACGGAAGCCAATGCCTGCCACGCGCAGTGCCCAACCCTCGCCGCTCTCGCAAGAACCCGACGCGCCCGATAGTCGATTGCCACTAACCGCCAACGGCGTGGCATCCACCTTCGGTCCAGCGGGGTTGCCGGTGGACTGCTGCTGGCCGTCCCACCAATACCAACCACCACCACCGGCGACGACCAATAGTAAGACGGCAATCAAGCCGATCGATCCACCGCGCTTTTGCAGGCGGCCAGCGTCGATCGTGCCCATCGCAAACTCACCGGCATCCGTGCCGGCCGGGCCTTCCGCTTGGTCGCGGAACTTGACCTTGGTGCGACCAATGGTGACGACGTCACCAGGGGTTAGCACGAGTTCGTTAAGGCGCTTCCCATCGAGGAAGGTGCCGTTCGTCGAGCCGAGGTCTTTGAGCACCAAGCGATCGCCTTCCGGCAAAATCTCGCAGTGCACACCCGACGTCTTCTCGTCGTTGAGGACGATGTCATTACCCGCTTTGCGACCGATCCGAATGATCGAATCGCCGACGGGCAGAACTTCGCCAGCGCGATCCCCATCAAGGATCTCGAGGACGTAGTTGGCCATATTTATTGTGGTGAGGGGTCGTGGCAACGCACGCGGCGTTGTTTTGACCGGCGGGGGCGCACCGGTCAGCGCAGCCACCGAACGGTTGGAACCGAACGGAAAAGAGCCAAGCCTTGAAGCCGGACGCTAGCAGCCGAACTATCTCACACCAGTTGCCGCGGACAACGGAACCGGTACAAGACTGCAACAAACTACCCTCCCCTGGCAACACCGCAAGGTACTGTCGGCCGTGACGGGGGATACAACTGCCGCCGACCCGCCATTCAGCCACCCTCCACCAGAAGACATTGGCCAACCTCTACCACCTGCCCGAACTGCCAGCACCAGGCCCAGCAAGCCTCTCTGGCGACGTAGCCCACCACTTGGCACGCGTGCTACGAGTTCGGGTTGGCGAAACCGTGCGGGTAGGTGACGGGCGTGGCAGAACCGCGACAGCGACGATCACCGCCGTGCAAAAGCAGTTGGTGGGCATCGAATTGGGTGAAATTGCCCAGGAGCCACCCCTGCAGCCGGCCCTCACGCTGGCGTTCGCTGTGCCTCGCCCGAGCCGCGCGGACTGGCTAGTCGAGCACGCGACTGAGGTCGGCGTGCAGAGCTTGCAACCATTATGGACCGAACGCAGCCGTCCGCAGGGCCTGCGCGCCGAACGCTGGCGCAAGGTCGCCGCGGCCGCAGCTGGGCAATGCGCCCGAGCCTGGCTGCCCGAAGTGCACGAACCGATCGAGCTGACAAAGCTGCTAGAACGACCGCCGGAAGGAGTGCGGTTGCTCGCCGACACCGATGGCAGCCCAATCGAGTTCGCCGGCGACGCTGTGGCTGCGGTGTTGTTGATCGGGCCTGAGGGCGGGTTCTCGCCGCAAGAACGTGAAGCAGCAGCAGCAGCTGGGTTCGCGACTGTCAAGTTTGGCGCGCACATCCTGCGCACTGAGACGGCGGCATTGGTTGGTGCGGCGATTCTGCTGCGCGGCACGACGTAGTCGAGCGCGCCACTCCGGCACCAGCGAGCGGAGCTCGTGGGAAACCGGTACAGGCAACGAGGTCACCACCCATCCGGGCGGCGACCTCGTGCCGTTCGCATCACCTACTGGTTAGTCGGCGTGCGCGCATTCTGCGACTGTCTTCAGTCTTACTGGCCAACGGTCGCGATACCGGCGTCCGACATAACGATGCCGAGCTGGTTGGCGCCAACATCGAGAATCGCCCACTGGTGGTAGGCGATGATGCCGGCGAACACCGTCGAGTTCGGAATCGTGATCGGCGAGCTAGCGGTGCCAGTTGCCGAGATCGTCGTCAGGTCCAGAGCCGTCGGCGTGGCGTAGACATCACAGCCAGGTGCGCCCGGAAGCGGCACGCCAACGGGACCCGTGCTCGACAGACCCGAAACCATCACTGCTAACGACGACGGCACGGCATCGGTCAGGGTCAGGTTGTAGGTCGTGCCAATCAGCGGCAACGCATCGGCATCAAGCACCGGCACGGGGAACAGCGGCAGATTGGTGCAGCGAACTCGCCACGACGGCTTCATTAGCTGGAAGCTCCAGCCCGCGCCCGGATTCGCACGGGTGTAGCCAAGGCCAAACGTTCCCGTCGACAGATCGCTGAGCACGATGTCCTGATTAGAGCCATCCAACCCGACGTAATAGGTGCCGTTGACCGACACCGGACTCGGGAACGACGCGGTGTAAAATCCAGCGATCGGACCAACCGTGATGGTGCCCGTCGCGAGCGGCACATTCGACGGCGTCGAACCAGCATTGCCGTAAATGTAGGCCGGCACTGTCACCGAACTGCCCGTCGTCGAGCGCGTGAAGATGTCGAAGTCAATCACCGTGCCAGCACTCGATTGCGGGACGCTGTAGACGTAATCGGCGCTCGACGTCGTGCCGATCAGGGTGCCGCCAAGTGCGTTCCTCTGCTGGCACTGGCCAATCGGGATCATCTGCGAGATTGGGCAACCAGAGCCAAACTTGGTGAAGGTCGCATTATATATGGTCGAAGCACCGGGGACTTCGGTCTCGACAGACACGGACATAAGGCCCGCACCCGGACGCGCTTCGCCGATCTCACACAGCGACGTGCCCGGCGCGAAGTCCGCGTCGAAGCCGAAGTTGTAGATCGTGTTCCACTCGATTGGGTTGCTGGCGGTCGCCGTGAAGACGACTTCGTTGCCGACGCGAGCCATGCTCCAGTCGTTGCTGCTATCGGTATCGATGTCACCAAACGTGAAGTTGGTCGCAGCTGCCGAGGCGTCGATCGGGATGCTGAACGAGCCGCCAGCGCGACTGTTATCGACGTTGTGGATCGCGTACTCGTAGTGGTAGTTGCCACCACCGAGGTTGGTCACCTTGCTACCAACAAAGAAGCGACCGTCATCGGCGCCGTTGCTTTCGACGTTGACCGTGGCGCCGGGCCAGCGACTGAGAACCGAACCGAATTGCTGGCCTTCACTGTTGTTCGAGAAGCTCCAACTGCCGCCGTTGAACGTCGGGTTCATGCCACGGTGCGCGTTGTTATCGCCACGGTTGGCAAGGCTCTCACCCTTGTGAATCAATTGCAGCGCGTAGTAGTAACTCGCGCCGACGGTCGTCAAGTCCACTTCGTTGACGGTGACGCGGTTGTCGACACTGTCGAAGATCGACTGATTTAAGCTGCGAGTGCCGTCTGCCGGTGCCGGGTAACCAGCTTGCGACGGGTCGCCGATATCAAAGTAGCTGCCGACCGGGTCCCACGTGCCCAGCCACGGGTTGATCTCTTCCGGCGGGCCAAGCCACGTCCGGCTAGCGTTGTTGC
>CALCZA010000079.1 GCA_937906475.1 uncultured bacterium | reverse complement strand
CACTTCGGTGTCGCTGTTGCTACGGAACGTCACGCCGGTTGCCGCAAGTTCGTCACGTAGTTCGATGTAATTGTAGATCTCGCCGTTGAACGTCAACCACAAGCGCTCGTCGGGCAACGCCATCGGCTGCGCGCCACCTTCGATGTCGACGATTGCCAGCCGACGATGGGCGAGGATGTAGCCAGGGCCAGCGCGCATGCCTTCGCCGTCCGGGCCGCGATGCACGATCGAATCGTTCATGCGCTGGACCAAGTCGCTATCGATATTTTGCTGCCGCTGGAAGCCGAAGATCCCTGCGATGCCACACATCAACGCCACCTCTTACGACTCTTCCAGACGATTGCAGCCGGCTCGCTCGTTCCGGCTGGCTCTGCCGATGCGGCCATCGCAGCAGCACGCTTGGATCCCCGCAAGCTTGGCACTGCAACCACGACATTGCCGGCTTTCTTCCTCTTGGATTCTGTCGCAGCACCCAGCTGCGGCGCTGTTCGCAAGGCCGCGGAGGCACATAGATTCAACGCAGCCACCAGCGCCAGCCAGTGATACCAAAGGTCGAAGTGGCCGCGGTTAAGAAAGAACGCGCCGATTGAGAAACCAACGGCCGTAGCTTCCATCATGCGGGCGTAGTTCATCGCCCACTCAAGATCTGGTCGATAGCGGCACTTTCTGTAGATGCGCCCCATACTAATGAACACGGAGCCCAACACGCCCATGTAGACCATGAACGCGAGCGTGCCACTTTCTGCCCAGATCTGCAGATAGCTGTTATGGGCGACGTAGGTGGTCGCGCTGTCACTCAGCGGTAAGAGCGAATAGTCTAGATAGCGCAGCTGGAAGTTGCGCATACCAACGCCCCAGACCGGGTTGTCCTTGATCATCTCGAAGGCGGTCGCCCAGGTTTCCAGACGCGCACCCGCAGATGACTCCTCGGGGTTGCCGATCGATGCGATGCGATCAAGAACTTCCTGCGGCGCAACAAACGGAAACAGCGCCGCCAGGAACGTCAAAAACATCATCGCCCGGAACAACTTGCCCGAGCGAAAAGCGATCCATAGCAAGGTGAAGCTGAGTGCCAAGAATGCACCGCGACTGTGCGTCAGCAACACCGTCACAATCGTCATCAACACAGCGACGCGCGTTGCCTGGGTCACCCACTTCTTCTTCTCCCCGATGCCCATGTAATAGAGCAGCGGGATGTTCATGACGAGTGCCAGCGCGAAGTCGTTGTTGTCCTCGAGCATGCCTCCCGGGCCGCGCAGAATCTGGATGCCACCGCCTGTAACCAGGCCCCACGTGCCACCCTTCACACCGAAGAAGCCGAGCGAGATAGCGATCACCCAGAACATGCCACGCAGCCGATCCTTGGAGTCACACTGTCCGACCGTGAACAACGCGATGATGATGATCTTGCCGTACTCGAGGAAGTACTTATTGGTGTACTCGTTATGGACCTGCGCCTGGAGGTAGCTGATCGCAATCAACAACATCAGCGTCACCATCAACGTGGTGCGCGGCTCCCATCGCGTGAAACTGCGCTTGCCTTGCTCGTTCGCCAGCCACCCCATCAGCATCGCCAGCGAGACTAAGAAGGACAGGCGCATCGTGCGAGCAAAGCCCCAGCACAAGTCCTGCGGCCGCATGTAGGCCAACCAACTGAACACCAGCATGCCGATGTACGGCCTCCGAAACGAGGTCGGCATCAACGACATCACAGCCAGTAAGACGATCAGATCCCGCATTGCTCAGCGAGATCAGGAGTCAACCAGCAGCAAGTTCAAGAGGTTGCGCACGACGGCCGGAAGGCGATTCGGGTCGAGATAGAAGACCAACACAATCGCCGTCAACAACAGTAGACCGGCAGCAGCGACGAGCGAGACACGACGGCGACTACGCGAAGCTTCCTGACGCTCTACCTGGGTCTCAAGGTGGCTGACGCCGCCAAGAACCGGCACGGTCAAACCACGCTCGACATCTTCGAGCGTCTTGTAGGAGCCCTGCATGAAGTCGAACAACAGGATCAAGCCAATCGCAGCGAGCAGACCAAGCGCACAGCCAATACTGGCCACGACCATTATGTTCGGTTCGGTTGGAGTCGGCGGCACAACCGCCGGCCGCAACTGCTTGACCGGCAGGTCGTGGGTCAACTTCGCGTCAACCTTGTTCGCATCGGATTCTTCGGACAGCGCCTCCCGACGGGCCTCCTCTGCCTCACGCAAATCATCCAGCTTGTTATCGTAAACTAAGTAGCCGTCCTTCAGCCTAGACAAGCGGACCTGCTCCTTTGCCATAGCCTTGTCAATCGCAGCGATCTCCGCGGCAAGCTTGGCGTATTCCTTCTGTGACGCCTCGATCCTGAGCCGCAGCTCGGAGTGATCCGGGTTCGGAATCATGCCTTCCGCATCGACCGGAACCTTTGGCAGGAGCTGCTTGATGTAGATGACCTGTCGCTCGTAGTCGCGCTTGGCCTTGTACCAGTTGCTCGTCCCAGGACGGAACGTGCTGGTGAACTCCATCATCTTCTTCGCCGCCATCAAGGCGAGCGGCGCGATTGTCTTGTCCTCTAGCGCCGCTTCAAACCACAACGCGTCGACCGGCGAAATGCGCGGCGGTGTGTCCGCCAGCTTGTCTTGGTCGATATTGATCTCCGCCGCAAGTTTGGCGTGCACCCCATTCAACTGGGCGAGCTTGTCCTTTTCTTCATTCTGACGCTCGATCTGCTGGCCGTATTCCTCACGCTGGACACTGATGCTGAACTGCGGGTCGATGCCGTATTGGCGCTCCAGACTCTGCTTGTCGTTGCGGCATTGACGCACCGCCTGTTGGGCACGCTCTGCTTTCTCCTTGGCCTCACGGGCACGCAATCGCGCCGGCTCGCGCAGTTCGTTGGTACGCCGCTTCATCCAAACTTCGACAAGCTTATTGAGCAACTGCTCCGAACGGTTGCCGTCCGTGTCGCGGTATTCAACCTTCAACGTCGCATACAAGCGTTTGCGATCATCGATGTTCTGCTCGATGATCTTGACGCGGGTCTCGACTCCGCGCGCAAATTGCCCCCGATCGAAATCGTCACCAGAAACGTATTCTGGCCACTTAAGCTCCGCGATCGCTTCTTCCACGTACAGCGGTATCGAGCTGGTTGCGGTATCGACGATCTGCTTGAACGGGTTCTCTCTGTCGTCAGATCCGCCTGGCAACTGCGAGTGCAGCAGCAGTGTCTGGGCGACGTAAAAGCGCGGAATGAGGAAGGCGACCAAGCCGCCAATCAACAATCCAAGCAACGTAACCGGCACGACGCGCCAACGGCGACGCTTGACCAGGTCGATGTATCTACGCAGCGACAGTTGCGGCAATTCAACTTGCGTCATCGCGCCGCCTGGTCGCTGCCGTTCGCTACCATGCAGATCGCTGCGTTGTAGCCAATGAGTCGGAGTGAAATTCGCATCTCGTTGCTCTCTAGAAGCGGAAGAACAGCCGGTCGCTCTTGCCAGTTAATACGTCGTAGGCGAACGTAGCCTGTGCCGCCCCCATCATCGTTTGCACCGCCAACGCGACCGGTTCGAGCAAGCGCTGGAACAACCTGGCCACAAGACCAAGGAACGTTGGTGGAATATACAGAATGTCGCGCTCACGGATCTGATAGTTGGACGCCGTGAAGCCGGTCGTCAGCATCTCGCGCATGTTGACATCGATAATCAGCGGATGCTCAGCATCCGGGCGAATCAAACACACGCGACCAAGGTTAGCGAGCGGCGTCCAACCGGCGCGAAAGACGGCGTCGATCAACGTCATATCGGCCTGCATCGGGATCGGACCCTTCAATTGCGCTTCGCCAATCGCGTAGAAGAACTTGGTGCCGAGCACACGTGCCTGCAAGTCGACGTCGAACTGCAGCACCAATCGCAGTTGCGTGCGCACCAGCGCAGCCAACTCCGCTTCAGTTTTGCCCAACGCGTAAACCGGACCAATCAACGGCACGAAGATCGTGCCATCAATCGCGACCGGTTGCGGTGTTGCCAGCAGCGCCAACTGTTCGGCGCCCGGTTGCAGCAACACCGAAGGCGGGACGATGAACGAAACGACATCGAAGCCACCGAGGTAGTTCTCACGAGTCGCATCGCCATTGGCGCGCGAGCCAAAGCCCTTCTCGTGCCGCAACTCGCGAATGCGCTTATCTTCGAACCCGCCGCAACTGGTGAGCGTTGCTAGCAGCAGCAACAGCAGACAGCTAAGACGACCGGGATGACGGCGGAGTGATGAGTTAAAGTCGTTGATCACGATTGGGTTTGCCTTGCAAAGCTGGTGTTCCACTTGATCCTAGATGTCACAAGCCCCGGTTCAATCGCTGGCTTGAGGAACGGCGACATCATCGGAACTTCAGGTATCGAAACCTGACTGCCGTCGGAACGAACTGCCACGACGGCGTAGTGTTTTGTAGCCGCTTAGGGCGTTAGGCCCTCCCTCAAACACGCATGAATGCTTACAAAGCAACCATGCGATGGGTGATCACACTAATCCTGGGACTCGGCCTCGGCATCTGCATATTTTGTCTGCTTGATTCGAGCACCACGCCGCCACCAACGAGCAAGGAAACGGAATCCGAGGACACCGGACACGCCGAGGCCGGATACGCCGAGAACGGCTCGCCAGCCAAGGCAGCGTTCGATCGATCGGGTCAGCAAGACGCAGTCCCAACGCTGCGCGAGGATGGCACCCCACGCGACACAACTGAGCCTGGACCAAACGTGCAGGTTGTCCGCGGCGCGAACCAACAACCGGTCGCCAACGCGCGAGTGTTCTTCTTCGCAGAGAACGACTCCGTACTAGTCAATAGCCGGAGTCGCGAGTCATCGCGCACGCTCTTCAATTCGCAAACGTCTAAGGGCAAGCGTTGGGAAGGCCCCGAACTCTATGGCAAGCAATTGCGTACGGACCAATTCGGCAAAGTCCAACTGCCGGGCGGCACCGGGCGAATGCTGTGCTCGGCCAAGAAGAATGGTGAGTTTGGATTCCTGGCGCTGCCAGCGCGGCTCGGCAGCCACACGATCACGCTGCAACCAGATGAACAGTTACTAATCGTAGCTAAGCATCCCGGCAGCCCCAAACGCGCCGCCGCATCAATCCCTGTCGCGTTGATACAAACATACAAGGTCAACCGGACATCGCGTATTTGGCGCGGCACAACCGACGAGCGAGGACACGCAGTCGTTCGCCACCTGCAATTATTACGACGCGATGTTCCCGAAAGTGTACCAGAGGATTTCCGCGAACAATTTGCGGCGCTAGCCCTGATTCCTTCGGCACCGGCGATCGTGGCCGAGTTCGACGGCCGCCCACTCAAGCAGCCATCGGTACTATTGACGCTACCACCCCAAGGCTCGATCGTCGCGAAGCTCACCGACCACGCCGGCAAGGCATTGCTGTCATCAGCCCGCATCAGTTTTGGATCACCCCCGCAAACCCGCAAACCAGGCGACATGCGGATCAGTTCGAGCTACCTGAAGACCAGCGCTTCAAAGCCCGTCGGCGCGACCAACATCGAACTGCCATACGCGCAAGTCGGCATGCAGGTGCAACTGTCCGCTCGCTACCCTCACGATCGGCGACAGGGACAATCGAAGCGCACGATGGGGCCCACACAAGTCGGCCAGAAGGTTGCAGTCGAAATCCCGCCACTGGCCCGTCACACGGTGTTTGCCGGGCGGTTTCTGCACAGAAACGGAAGCGCGTTTGCGGCCCAAAAAGTCGACATCACAATTTGGCGCAACGACAAGGTGCAGACCACGGCATCCGCCGAAGCAATCGACGACGGCCAATGGGACCTGGTGCTGACGGGACGCACCGAAGAAGCGCGATGGCGCATGGAGTTCCGTTGCCAACAAGTAGCGACGGATGACGAAGCAAATAACACGTGGATCGGCGCCATCATCGAACTGCCGCCGTGGCCGCCAGGCAAGCGCATTGAACTTGGCGACATTGTACTTGGCGAATTGCCGCCACTGGCAACTGGCATGGTCGTCGATGATCGCGGTAACCCCGTAGCCAATGCATCAATCAACATCCAGCAGGAGCAACCGCAAGCAAGGGCATCGGGTGCCACGAGGATCAACCTCAGCCAACTCGACAGTGGCAGTTTGCAACTAATTTTCGAGGGGGGCAACGGCCGAGCAGTGAGCAATGCGTGGTTCAACAACTCTCGCCAGCAACGCTGGCGATCGATTCGCCATCTCGCGACCCGCACTGAAGCAGACGGCACATTCCGTATTCACGCGCCGATGCCAACTGGCACGCTGCGCATTGTTGCAGACACCAATGAACATGCCTCGCAGTCGGTGCCGCTGACCAGACCGAGCGCCGATCTACGCATCGTGATTGCGCCCAATGGAGTTCTGACTGGGCGCGTATTCGTGCCCGAATGGGTGCCGGATGGCGCCATTTCGGTCAGCGTCCGGGCGCACGAAAAGACAGCAGTCAAACTAAGCAGCACAACGACCCGGATCCGCAAAGACAGTGGCGGCAAGTTCATTTTGCAACCGTTGCGCCCAGGTCGCTATGACGTGCTGGTCGAGATGCGCAACCTGAAGGTGCCGATGGCGTCAGTAATGGATGTCGTCGTGCGACCCGGCACCAACAAGGCCCCTCGCTTGCAACTGCTGGATGTGCGGCAATCGCTGTTCCGCTACGACCTGCAGGCGTTCAACGATACCGGCCAGCCATTCGCACTCGATGGCCCAATTCACGCCCGCTTCCAACAGCCAGACGGCAGCTTTGTCGAATCAGGCTTTCGGTGGCAACAAGGCAAGGCCGAGTTGATCACGGTGCACGCGAACGCGGAACTGACGTTCTTTGGCCGCGGCTTCGAATCGCTGAAGCAGCAGTATGGGCCAGGCAAACACGACGTGATCCTGAAGAAGCAGCGGCCCGCAATCGTACAAATCCCCGGCGCTCGTGGCCTATCTGGACCAACGCGCAAGGTGCGCATCTCGGCGATCCTGGTTGGCGATACCGGTCTACCATCCTCGCTGAGTGGCACCGACCAGATGACCGGCCGCAACTTCTCGATGGCACGCTGGGATCTCGGCCGCAGCAGCGGTGCCTGGCTAGAGCAGACGGACGTGGTCGAGATCCCGCTGATGACGGCAGGCAACTACCGGCTGATGTTCCGCGCCCATGCCACCGAGTCGACCAATACACCGCAAACATCGGTAACTCTCGGCACATTCGAGTTGCGACCCGATGGCACAACCAGGACCAACGTGCTACTCAATGTAACCGAGATCACCGAAGCCTTGCGAGCGAACGACAAGCTGTGGCAGGATCAGTTGGCTCGCAACAAGAAGCGCGGCAATCGATAAGCATAGCTTCAATCGCTGACCGTCGGATCTAGACTGCAAGCGCATGGATCGAGAATGGATCAGCTCGAAGTCAGCGTTCAAACAGCAAGCAGCCTACTCACGCGCGGTTGTCTGTGACGACGAGATCTTCGCCTCGGCTACCACCGACTTCGACTACGCGACCATAACGAGCAACGACGACGTGGTTGCTCAAGGCCAGCAAACCTTCGATAATATCAAAGCCGCGCGGCAACAAGCTGACGCTGTGCTTCAAGGCGTCGTGCGCATCCCCCACATCCAGCCTGACCCCACGAACTTTGAGAAGTGTTGGCCGATGCTGCGTGAACGCCTCGGCAATGCGCCGCCAGCAGCCCCAATATTCGGCGCGCGATTAGTGGACCAAAGCATGGAACTCGAAATCGAAATCACCGCGCGCAAGCGTCGCAAAGGAACACCGTGCGAACTCTACTAATGATCACGTTGCTCGTGCTGACAAGCGCCTGCACAGGCTTCCGGGAAGGTATGCCCGGTGTCTTCCGCTCGCCGTTTGCACGCGAAGAAAAGATGATCCGGCGCATCGAACAGCACGACATCAAAAGCGTCCTGTGCCTGCGCGGCGGCCGCTCCGCCCGACTATCCGAGCGCGCGACGATGGGCGGAGGCGCAGTCTATACCGCCGTGCCGATCTCAGCCAAACGCGCGCCACGCCCCGAAGCGTTACTGCGCTTGTGGAACGTCGCCGCGACCGCGGAACGACCGATCCTGGTACACTGCCGCGCCGGCGTCGATCGTACCGGACTGGCACTAGCGATCATCGCGCTGCACGACACCGGCGACCTTGAACTCGCGCGCGAGCAACTGGCGTTTTTTCCTAATCTACACATCGCCGCGTTCGGCACCGAGGCGATGGATCAGGTGATCGATGACTTTGCGCCGTATCTGAACGTGCTGCCATTCCCAGTATGGGTCGAGCAGGTCTACACTGCCGACTACGCGAGCGACAACGCGACGCCGCGCTAAAATTCTTCCTAAGACACCATGCGCGCCATTCTCGCCGTCTTCGCCCTACTGATTGTCTCAGGTGCTGCGTATTGGGCACTGCAAAGCGACGGCCCCGCAATTGCTCCACCGAGCAACAGCCCAGATGGCACAAAAGAGCTACGACACGCCAATGCAGATCCCGCCCAAGCCGAACGGGACCAGCTACTCGCGCCGCCCAAGCCCGAGCTAACGCCGCCCCCCAGTAACGACTCGCAAACCCAACAGAACGAAGCAGTTGTGCCAGCCCCACAAGCAACCGTTGTGCTGACGGTGCGCGATGTTGTCACCCGCCAGCCGATCGATACCTTCCGGTGGCGATTCGTGCAACCACGCGCGCTAGCACGTGGCGAATCAACTAGTAGCGTTGCCGAATTGGTGCTGCCGCGGCGTGCGATCGGTGACCTGATGGTGGAAGCAGACGGCATGCAACCCTTCACCAAGAAGCAGTTGGTGCTGCCAGCCGAGAACGACCCCACGCTGCTGGTCGATGTATTCTTGACGCCAAGCGCAACGGCGGCCGGAATCAAACTGATCGTCAAGCGACTCGACAACCAGCCGGTAGCCCACGTTCGCGTCGATGCATTCGAGATCAACGCTGGCACCCGCGACACGGCGTGGCAACTCGGCCAGCCGTTGTGGGCTCGCCGCACAGCCGCGGCAGATGGCATCTATGAACTGCCGCCGCTACCGCCCGGGGAATACGGCATCCTGCTGGTCGCGACTTCGTCCGAAGGCACCTTGCTGCCACTGCAACCGTTTCGCCGCACCTTCGTGCTCAACGGCAGCAATGGCTTCTTGGAAGACGTGCCACTCGAGGAAGCCTGCGCGCTGCAACTCCAGCTACTGAAATCCAACAGCCAACCGTTCGACCCCAAGATCCACGGCAATGTTACCGTCAGCCTGAACCCCGTCGGCGAGACCGGCCTGCAGCGAAAATGGACGACGGCGCGACAGCCGGATGCCAGCGGCAAGGTCACCGGCACCATCAGCGAAGCGAACCGCGTGCCCGGCCCCGGCTTGATCTGGTTAGACGAGCCGATCGCACCCGGCGCCTACTTGCTCGAGATTTTCATCGATGGCGATGCGCGTGTCAGCCAGACGTTGCTGCTGCGTAGCAACGAACGCCAGCTAGAAACGATCTACGTTCGCTGACCAAAGCAGCGCGCGACCAACGCAGTCCAGCCGGTTTGGTGGGACGCACCGCAACCGCGACCGGTGTCGCCGTCGAAGTATTCGTAGAACCAAACCAGGTCTCGGTAGTGCGGGTCATCGCGGAAGCGATCGTCTTCACCGGCAAACGCACACCTGCCGTCCTCGCCGCGCACGAAGAGTTTTGTCAAGCGATGCGCCAACTCATCGGCGACCTGCTGCAAGGTGATCCAATTACCCGATCGTGTCGGACACTCCACCATGAAGTCGTCGCCGTAGAATCCGCCATAACGCTCAAGCGCTTCGATCAGCAGGTAGTTGATCGGAAACCAGATCGGGCCTCGCCAATTGCTGTTGCCGCCAAACATGTGCGTGCGACTCTCGCCCGGCGTGTAGTCGACCCGGTATTCGTCTTCTCCGTGCTTGAAGATGAACGGATCATCTTTGTGAACCTTGGACAGCGAGCGGATTCCATACGGCGACAAAAACTCGTCTTCGTCGAGCATGTAACGCAGCACGCGCTCCAACTGATCCCGCGACGGAATCGCCAGCAGAGCCTTTGATCGCAAGCCTTCGCCGGTGAACTGGATGCGCTCGGCAAGTTCCTTGCGGTTCTGCAAGAACCAGCGCATGCGCTTATCGAAACCGTGCAAATCATTCAAGCGACCGAGCGGTAGCACTTCGACCGCACAGATCGGCAGCAAGCCAACCAACGATCGAATCTTCAAGCGCTCGGCGCCGTCACCTTCATTGATTTGGTCGTAGTAGAAACCGTCTTCGTCGTCCCACAGTCCGGTGCCACCCAGCGTATTGATCGCGTGCGTAATCGCGGCCCAGTGCTCGAAGAACTTGGTCGCGACATCCTCGTACGACTTGTCGTGACCGGCCAACTCAAGCGAGATGCTGAGCATCGTTGCGCAATAGAGAGCCATCCAGGCCGTGCCATCCGCTTGCTCCAGGTGACCGCCAGTTGGCAGCGGTTGGCTACGATCGAACACTCCGATGTTGTCCAGACCTAGGAAGCCCCCGCCAAACACATGGCGACCGGTAACGTCTTTCTGATTGACCCACCACGTGAAGTTCAGCAGCAGTTTGTGGAACGCACGCTGCAAGAACAGCGTGTCGCGCTCACCACGCGCACCGGTCATCTTGTAGACGCGCCAACATGCCCAGGCATGCACCGGCGGGTTGACGTCGTGAAACGCAAACTCGTATGCCGGAATCTGGCCGTTCGGCGCCATATACCACTCACGCAGCAACAGCAGCAACTGGTGCTTGGCGAACCCCGGGTCAATCGCCGCATACGGGATCATGTGAAAGGCCAGATCCCAAGCGGCGTACCACGGGTACTCCCACTTGTCCGGCATCGACATGACGTCGCGATTGTAGAGGTGCGAGAAGTCCGAATTGCGGCCATCCTGGCGTTTGCGCGGCGGCTTCGGTTGCGCGGGGTCCCCTTCCAACCAACTGCGCACGTCATACCAATAGAATTGTCGCGACCAAATCAACCCGGCATACGCCTGACGTTGGATGCGCGCTGCTTCCAGATTGCTGTGCTCGCCGATCACTTCCGCGTAGAAGTCATTTGCTTCGACACGACGCTCATCGATGACGTCTTGGAACTGTGGTCCGAACGACTCGTTGCCCATCACCGAGCGACTCATGCGCAAACGAATCTGACGCTGGCCGCCTGCCGGCACGGTCAGCACACAGTGGAACGCGACCTTGCTACCGCGACCGGTGTCGGACAGCACATCTTTTTTGCCGTCGACGACATGGTCGTGGAAGGCATCCTTGACGCACGCATCTTCATCGCCGAAGCCAAATAGCTTCTGCGTATTGGTGTCGTTTTCGGTAACCAACACGCCGCGGTATTCGCCATCAAAGTCGTCGACCGCCAAGGTCATCGTCGGCAGGTCAGCGCCATTGGCCTCGACGCTGCGATTGCCAGCGTCCTTGATCACGCCGCGCGGCCAGTAGCCTTCGCCATCGCGCCCCCACGACCAAGTATTACGAAACAGCAACTGGGGCAGAACATGCAGGCGCGCCTCGTCCGGCCCACGGTTGTGCACCGTCAGCAGCACGCACATATCCTCTGGATCCGCCTTCGCATACGTCACTTCGACATCGAAGTAGCGGTTGTCCTTAAAGGCTCCCGTGTCGTGTAGTTCGTACTCGGGTTCCTCGCGACCGCGACGGGCGTTCTCCTTCTCGAGATCCTCGTAGGGGAACGCCGACTGCGGGTATTTGTAGAGCGCGCACAGCCACGACGAAGTCGGCAGCGCGTCGGTGTAGAAATACTCTTCCTTGACGTCCTCGCCATGGTTGCCCTGCGGCCCGGTCAGGCCATAGAGGCGCTCCTTCAGGAACGCATCCTTTTCGTTCCAGATCGCGAACGAAAAGCACAACCGCCCTTGCCGGTCACACAACCCGAGCAAGCCGTCCTCACCCCAGCGGTAGGCACGGCTGCGAGCATGATCGTGCGGCAGATACTCCCAACAGTTGCCGTCATCGGAGTAGTCCTCGCGCACGGTGCCCCACTGCCGCTCGGACAGGTAAGGCCCCCAACGCAACCAGTTCTTCTCGCGGCGGGTGATCTGATCCAGACGCACCCGCTCATTTCTCAAACGCTCAGACATTACAATCGGTGTATCCGCAACCGAGCCCGAAGGCATCATCCCAGATTGACAGCCGCTCGAAACCGATCCGGGATTTCGGATTGGAATGTGAGTCGTTTTCCATTCGTTGGATGTGGCAGTGTCAGCTCGCACGCATGCAGGAAGAACACATGCCCCTGCCTAGCCGCAGCGCCATAGCGGCGGTCGCCTACTATCGGGTGTCCGACATGGCCAAGATGAGCCCGGATCTGATGAGTTCGGCCGGTGTGTAGCGTCAGCTGCAACAACGCCCGATTGCGCCCGGACTCGAGCACTTCATAGTCGGTACGCGCGTGCTTACCGAGATCATCAACGAGGACCTTCGGTTGATGCGCGCGTGCGGTTTCTCGCAACAATAATGGCGCCTCGATCGTGCCTCGAGGCGGTTTAGGCACTCCCTCGACGACCGCGACATAAGATTTCTGGACTTGGTCCTCCCGGAACGCATCCGCGAGCGACCGCGAACCAATCGGCGACAGCCCAATCACCAGCAGGCCCGATGTGCCGCGATCCAATCGATGCACCGGCGCCGGCCGATAGGTGGCCGTTCTGGTGCCGAACGGCTGGCCATCTAACCACGCCAACACATGGTAGTCGTGGCCGCTGCCAGGCTGGACCGCGAGGCCAGCGGGCTTGACGACGATCAACAAATCGTCGTCACGGTGCACAATGGTCGGCTGTAGCTCGGACGAAGAATCGCGCGTCGCACTCGGTGCGGCTGATTTGGGAGGCTGAGCCGACGAACGCGGAATCGCCGATGGCGGCAACGTCACATGCATGCCCGCGACCAAGCGCAGGTTCTCCTTAGCCTTCTTGCCGTCGACGCGAATGATGCCGCGCCGCAGCATCTTGAAGATAGCCCCGAGCGACGTCTCCGGTAACAGCTTGCGCAGGTAACGGTCGAGCCGTTGGCCATCCTCGGCCGCAGTCATCTCGACGTCGTGCATTGCCGCCATGCAAGCCAGTCGCAGCCGGGAAGGCAACGGTGGGCCGCGTTCGGAGCACCTTCCTGAACGCAAATCTGCACCCTGAGCCTCAGGACCAGCAGATCACCACCGTCAGAAAGTCAAAAATGCGTTCTGCGGCCCGCGGCTTACGCCGCTGACGCGGCAGCACTATTCGCGGATCCGGCGCTCACTCGGGGCGCAATCACCGTGTCATCAAGGCTGCTTAACGATCAACATCGGCGGCGCTGTCACGCCAGCCGGCACGAACTTCATCGAGATCGAGTTGACGCAGTGACGCGTATTCTTCTCGGTCATCTGCTCACCGTGGAAGACGTGGCCAAGGTGGCCTTTGCAATTGGTGCATACGATCTCGATGCGAACCATGCCGTGCGAGCTGTCCTCGTTGCGCTCGACGGCACCGTCAATTTCGTCATCAAAGCTCGGCCAGCCACAGCTTGACTGGAACTTGTCTTTGCTGCGATACAGCTCGGCGTTGCATTGACGGCAGATATAGAAACCGTCGGCCTTGTGGTCCGTGTATTCCCCGACACCACGTCCCTCGGTGCCCTTTTGCTGGATAACGAAGGCTTCTGCTTCGGACAGTTTGTTGTAGCTCATCGCGCGCTTCTGCTTGGGGTTGTTGACCTTGGCTGTTTGGGCCGGAGTATCCTTATCGCTACTAGGCTCAAGATCACCAACTGGTTGCACTGGCTTAGTAGCCTGCGTGACAACATCGCCGCGATCCTGGCTCGCCATCGCACCGCCGCCGGCGCCAAGTCGAACCGATTGCTCCGCCGGTTCGTGGCCGCAACAGGAGAACGCCAGCGCCGCAAACAGCGGCAGAAGTAAGTATCGCATGATAGTAAGTTAATGAGCCGCGGCACCAGAAGGAACGCGCGTGGCAATGCTACGACAGTAGACCGGCAACGTTACCGCCCGAGTCACATAGGTTCGGAAACGCGCCAAATCAACCGCCATCGCACACACTAATGAGTGTGGTCAGCCACCGTCACGACCCCATCGGAATCACGGATCACGGTGTAGTCACCGCCCAAATTCCTGGTCACGTAGCCATCGACGACTACGCGCCGCGGCACGCCGTTATCGAGGTAGTGCAATTCCAGCCGACCATCTTGGGTCGCCCAAACATTGCGCGTCACGCGCGCATTCTTCGCCACCGGAGTCGCTTCACCGAGGTGGCCACCACCAACAAGTTGCACAGAACGCCATTCCGAATCTGCGTCGTTACAGATCACCACATGAAGCCGGGTGTAGCGATGGACACCCTGCACCACGCTGATGAAGGCAACCGGAATATTGACCACGGCCAGCAAACTAACCAACACCGTGTTGCGCACGTTGGGTGCCTGCGGCCAACTCCGCAGCAACAAGAACGGCACGAACAGCGCCGCCAACACACCGATCGCAAGACACCCGTAGCCCATGATGATGAACGGGCCCCATTCGACTTGCTGCCAAGTAATCAACAGCACTAGTCCAGCGAGCATTGGCACCGTCGCCAGCCGCATTGCCAGTAACTGCATCCCGGTCATCGGAATCTTATTCGTTTCCATTGCTCAGACTTTCTCCAAACGAGCACCGGCAGGCGTGTCGACGATTTTCCAACCGGCGGCAGCGATCTCTTCGCGGATCCTATCAGCTGCCGCCCAGTCCTTACTTGCCTTGGCATCCTTGCGCTGATCTAGCAACGCCACCAATTCCGCTGGCGCATCGCCAGCAACCTCAGGCTCATCGCCGAACACCGCCAACACATCTTCGAAACGCGCAAACGCTTGCAGAGCCACCGTCGCACCGGCAACGCTAGGCGCAGCCTTATTGCATGTCGTGACAAAGTCAAAGATCGCGGCAAGTGCTTCGGAGACGTTCAGATCATCCTGCATCGAAGCCGTAAACGTTTCGTTAGCCGTTTGCACCGCCACCGCGAGACCGTCGCCACCCTCTCGATCGGCACCATCGCGAATGCGCACGAGATTTTTACGCGCTTCGTTGACGCGCGCGATTGCCGCGCGGCCCTCAGTCAAGCCAGCCAGCGTGAAGTTGAGCGACTGGCGATACTGCACTCGGATTAATGCGAAGCGCAGTTCGCGCCCCGTGTAGCCCTTCGCCAAGATCTCCGAGACAGTGAAGAAGTTGCCCAGGCTCTTCGACATCTTGGTGTTGTCGACGAGCAGATGGCGCGCGTGCATCCAAATGCCCACGAAACGCTCACCGGTGTGAGCTTCGGTCTGCGCAATCTCGCACTCGTGGTGCGGGAAGACATTGTCCTCGCCACCGGTATGGATATCGATACTTCGCCCGAGGTAGTGCATCGACATCGCCGAACACTCAATGTGCCAACCGGGAAAGCCACGTTGGCCGCCTTCGAACGGACCGTCCCACTGCATCTGGTGCTTGTCGTCGACCTTCCACAACGCGAAGTCGCGTGGGTCCTTCTTGTCTTCGTTGACCGCGACGCGAGCCCCCGACTCGAGATCTTCGAGCACCTTGCCGGACAGCTTTCCATAAGGCTCGAACTTAGCGACCTCATAGTAGACGTCGCCGTTGACCTGGTATGCGATGCCCTTCTTCAACAGGTCGTCGATGATCACCCCCATCTGCTGGATGAAGTCGGTCGCCCGTGGCATGTGATGCGGCAGGCGCACTTGCAACTGCCGCTGACAATCGTGAAATTCGTCCGTGTATTCTTTGGCGATTTCCCACGCGGTCCGGCCGGTGCGCTTGCTCTCGGCCTCCATCTTGTCTTCGCCACCTTCAATGTCATCGAGAGTCAGGTGACCGACATCGGTGATATTCATCACCTGGGTGACTTCGTAGCCCTGGTCCTCAACGAAGCGCCGGAGCACATCGGCGAACAAGAAACTGCGAAAATTGCCAATATGCGGCGAGCTGTAGACCGTCGGACCACAGTGATACATCGTCACCTTGCCATCGACGATTGGGCGTAGCTCTTCAAGTTGGCGGGTGAACGAGTTGTGCAGACGAATCGTCATGTCATGGAAGGTTCGCAGAGGTCTCGATCAGGTGCAACAACACCGCTACAAGGAACACCTCGTGGACGGCAAGGATCACAAACAAAGTGGGCAGCCAGACGCCCCCTCCCCAGCATCTGGGCGAGCGACGGCGGGGCTGCAACAGGTCGACAATTGGCTAGAACTGCTCCACGTGGTAGGCAGCGGCTCCTCGGGCACCGTCTATCGGGCACGCCTGCGAAAAAACTACAAGGACCTGCCGGAAGGCACCGAAGTCGCCGTCAAGCTGCTGCACCCCGAACTAGCGGCCAACCAGCGGGCCCGCGCGCGCTTGTTTGCCGAGGGCGAAGTGGGCCAATCGGTTCACCACGCGAACGTTGCCGAAATCTATGGCGTCGAAACCGTCGAACGACTCGGCATCGAAACAACCTTTCTGATCATGCAGTTCATCCAGGGCACGACCCTGCGCGAACTGCTGCTGCGCAGTGGTTCACCGGTAGAAGACTTGACCCGGCGCCTCGGTGCCGACGCAGCCCGGGGCCTGTCCGCCCTGCATCGCCGCGGCCTCGCCCACCGCGACGTCAAGCCGGAGAATTTAATCCTGACGCCTGACAGTGAATTGAAGATCGTGGATCTCGGCCTGGCCCGCCCGTTCGGAACCGCTGGCAGCGGTGCCTCGCCCGGCAACTCGCCGAGCGCTGGTGGCAGTGACGACTCATCCGGCTTCGGCCTCGCCGGCAGCGTCGCCTACAGCGCGCCCGAGATGCTGCGTGGCGAGCCCGCCGGACCACGCAGCGATTTGTACGCGTTGGGCATCGTCTTGTTCGAAGTAACAACCGGACAACACCCATTCGCCGACGCGACCAACGGCGACGAGATGATGCACGCGCACCTCTACCGGCAACCGCCGCTGCCGTCGCACTTGCGACCCCGCGTATCGCCACTGCTCGAGCAGATCCTGCTCGACCTGATGCAGAAGAACCCCGAGGATCGGCCGCGCGGCGCCGCCGAGGTAGCTCGCATTCTTGAGAAGGGTGCGCGCTCCGAATACTGGCGCAAGCACGAAGCCAAGGCGCCAGTGCTCGCCAGCAGTCGCCGCCTATTGCGCATGCGACGACCGGCAGAAGCGCCGTTCGTCGATCGACGTCCGGAGTCTGCGCAACTCGATGCAGCACTCGCCGTCGCGCGTTCGGGTAAGGGTCGTGTGCTCGCGATCGTCGCACCCGAGAGTTCCGGCCGCCGCCGCCTGCTCGATGAAGCGATGCAACGCTGGCTCAACAGCAGTGAGCCGCCGCGCTATCTCGGCGGCGACGCCGATAGCGGTCTTGGCCACGGCGAACCGTTCGCAAGCACACTGCTCGACCTGCTGTTGCGCGGCGACGATCGCCACAGCCCGAATGCACACGCCCGCGCCGTCGCCCACGCCACCGATCGCTTTGCGCTCAACGGTCCTGACGCCGAAGCCCTGGTCGCAGTCGCCTTCGGTGACAGCACCGAGCCGTCGGAAGTGCGCGCCAACCGCATGGCGACCGCCATCCTGCATCTGCCATCCAAGCATCGCGCACTGGTGCTGCGGGTCGACCACGCCGACGAACTAGACACGAGTGGTCGCCTCGTGCTGCAGCAACTCACCAAAGCCGCGAACAAGCACCACCTACTGGTGTTACTGGTCGCCGGCCCCGACACCCAACTGGTGGACGACCAACCGCGCCTCGAACTGGCGGGATTGGACGAACGTCACTTCCGAAACTTCGGCCGCTCGCTGTTCGAAGCGCCAGTTGCCGCGCACGTCGACACCTTCCTGGCCGCCGCCCACCAGATGCTCAGCGGCGCGCCCGGCGCCCTGCTCGAAGCTTTAGATTTTCTGGTCGAACGAGGCGATTTGCACGGCCTCGTGGGCAACTACCAACAACTGGCGAAGGACGCCGAACCGCGCCCCGCGCCGAGCCACGTCGAACGATTCCGCAATCGCGTTCGCAATTTCTTGCCACACCAACGCGCGGCATTGACGGCCGCCGCCGTGCTCGGCGATCGCTGCTCGCTATCCGAACTGTCGGCTCTGATTCTCGAACCCGAGTTGTCTTTGCTTGAGACTCTGTCGCTATTCCGCGGTCGGATCGTGCGGGCGCAAGGTGGCGAGGTCACCTTCCGTCACCGCGACTTCCGCCAAGCGCTGCTGCGCGGAACCCCACCGGAAGAAGTGCAACGCCTGCACGCGGCCGCGGCCTCGGTGCTGGAAGCGCGCGGCGCGCGACCGCTGACCGTGGGCATGCACCGCTCCCAGGCCCTCGATCACGAAGGCTGCCTCGACCCATTACTCGAAGCACTAGACAACCGCGTGCGTGCCGGTTCGCAACGCACGTCGCTACGCTTGATCGGTCGACTCGCCGTGCACCTCCGGAACGTCGCCGAGTCCAGTCAGAATTCGCAGCGGCGGTTGCGGTTTCTGTTGTTGTCCGCGCAAGCGCAACAGAACGCCAATCTCAAGACGGCAGCGCAGTCGTTCCAAAAATCCGAACGGCTGGCGCGCACCCTCAACAACCTCGCCGCATCGGCCGCCGCTCGCATCGGCCTAGCAACCGCCGACCTAGACAACGGTCGACTACTATCCGCCATTGCCCTGCTCGAAACCGTTCACGACGACCTCGCCGATGAACGCCACTACGAAGCCACCGATGCAACCGATGCGCTAGCCGCGCAAGCGCACGCGCTGCATGGCCGCATCCTGCTGTATCTCGGCCAAGCCGCGGATTGCATGAAGCACCTGCTCGCGGCCAAGAAGCGCGTGCCGCCCGAACAAGAAGACCTGCGGTGCCACGTCTGGATCGACCTAGCCCGAGCCGAAGCCCTCGCCCACCGCTACGCGACGGCGATGCGCACGCTACGCGAGATCGAAAAAGCGCATCCAGTGCGCCACTTCCCGCGCGCTCGCTTGCGCTTCCATCTTTACCGCGGCCAACTGCGACTGTTGCTCGGCGACCCGGACGCGAATCAGGATCTACGGCTGGCACTCGATGAAGCCGAACGGCTCGCCTTACCAGTCTACGGCGCCCGCGCTGCCGTGCTGCTCGGCGAGCGCGACTTCTGGCGTGGCAATGACGACGCCGCCCGCGGCCGCTTCGAGCAAGCAATGGCGTTGGCAGATAAGGCGAGCGACAAACTCGGCGAGGCCGTCGCCCGTAGCCACCTGCTGCGACTCGGCGCCGATGATCCAGGTCTAGAAGATCTAGTCGAAAAACTAGATATGCCCGAACTGCGCGCCAACTGGCTGCTGGCGATGACCGGCAGCGGTCGGGCAGTAGCCAACACCAACGAACAGATCGAGGCGCTGCTGCAAGACGCCGACTTGCCGTTGCCCTTGCACCTGCGCGCGCTGCGTTTGCTCGATCGCCCGGCCTCGGCGCGATCACTGGTTCGCACGGTCAGCCAGCGCTTCGCACAGCGATCGATGCGGCAACGGTTCCTCGGCATCTGGCAGGGCAAGGCACGCATTTAGCAACCGCTCGATGGTCCCGAGGCACCCGGGTTGGCGCGGCCCGACCCGTGGTTCGTCGCGGACGATGATGAAGCAGCCACCGTTACGCCACAGGGATATGAAGCCCGTGGCATTGCGTCCTAGGCAGGCGATGGCTAGACGCCGTTTGCAATGGGCTTCTCCGTCGCGAGCGAGCATGGCGAAGGCGACCGCCACGAGTTGCCAAGTTGCGACAATCGCAGGGACAGTCGCACCAACACAAGCCCTTCTGAGGCTTTAAGCTGCGCGCGGAGTGCACACTCCGCAGACACCCATGCGATCCCAAATGCACGTCACGGCTCTTGCCGTGTTTTCACTCGCCACGACCCTCCTGGCTCAGGATCAGACATTCTACAGCAACGCCGTAGAACAACTGGCCTGGCGCGCGATTGGTCCAGCCAACCCAATGGGTCGCATGACCGACATTGCCGTGCACGACGACCGGCAAAGCACGTGGTTCGTCGGCACCGCAGGCGGCGGTGTCTGGCGCACGATCAATGCGGGCACCACTTGGGAGAACGTCTTCAACAACCAGGGCACCGTCTCGATCGGTGATGTCGCGATTGCTCCGAGCGACCCAGATGTCATCTGGGTCGGCACCGGCGAAGAGAACGGCCGCAACTCGGTGCAATGGGGTGACGGTGTCTATAAGTCCGACGATGGCGGCAAGACGTGGCAGCACATGGGACTTCGCGAGACGTTCCAGATTGGCCACATCGAAGTGCACCCCACAAACCCCGACATCGTCTACGTCGCCGCGCTCGGCCGGCTCTGGGGCGACAACGAAGAACGTGGCGTCTACCGCACCAAGGATGGCGGCAACTCGTGGCAACGCGTGATGTTCATCGATGAGCAGACTGGCTGCATCGATGTGCGCGTGCACCCTCGCGATCCGATGACGGTGTTCGCGTGCATGTATGAACGCAAGCGCGACCGATTCGACGGCAACGATCCGGTCGTTCGCTTTGGCAAGAACAGCGGTCTCTACAAGAGCATCGATGGCGGCGAAAACTGGCAACAGCTGACTGAGGGCCTGCCGTCATGCACGTGGGGCCGCAGCGGCCTCGACCTGCTAGCGAGCAGCCCGGACACGATGTTTGCGATCATCGAAACCGAACGCAGCGGCTGGCAAGCGGGCGACCGCAAGGACCGCCTGAGCAGCGACCCGGTCGACTCAGAGGGGCAAGGCCAAGGCCGCCAACGCCAACGACCACAGCGCGCCGCCCGCGGTTCCGCCGTCATGGGTGTCGGCACCGAAGGCAGCAACGGCACCGAAGCAGCACCCGGCGCAATTTTGACAACCATCACCAAAGACGGCCCCGCCGAGAAGATCGGCCTACAAGTTGGCGACCGGGTCACCAAGATCGATGACGAAGCGGTTGCGAACTACGCGGACTTGATCGAGATCGTCAACGACTCGCGCGCCCGCCAGAAGATCAAGGTCACCTACGTCCGTGGTGACGAGGAGAAGGAAATCGAGGTGGAACTGGGTGAACGAGAGAACCAACTGCTACGCGCAGCGGGTCGGCCCAACGGCCCGTTCTCCGGTCGCTTGTTTGGTCAAACCGCGAACAAGCAGAAACTGCAGGGCGAACTCGGCTTCGAGACCGGCGGCATCTTCCGCAGCGATGACCGCGGCCAATCCTGGACGCGGATCAACAGCCTGACGGAACGACCATTCTACTACTCGGTGATCCGCGTCGATCCACGCAACCCCGACAACATCTACTCGGTCGGAACCAGCTTCTGGGGCACCACAGATGGCGGCAAGAAGTTCACCGCAATCCACCGCGGCATCCACGTCGACTTCCACGGCGCCTGGGTCGATCCTGATGACAGCGACCATCTAATTGCGATCTGCGATGGCGGCGTCAACGAAACCTACGACCGCGGTCGTTCGTGGCAACTGCACAACGGCTTCTCGGCGGCACAGTTCTACGACTGTGCGGTCGACACTGCGGTCCCCTACAACGTCATCGGCGGCCTGCAGGACAACGGCACCTGGGTCATTCCTTCCGCGACGCGCTACCGCGATGGCATCACCAAGGCGGACTGCTTCAAGATCTACAGTGGTGACGGCTTCGGCGCGCAAGCGGATCCGCTCGAGCCGCACATCGTCTATGCGACCAGCCAGAATGGCAGCGCGGGCGTCGTCAACACCCGCACCGGACGCACCGCGCGGATGCAACGCGGCGCAGTACCAGACGGCGGCCGAGCGCGCTTCAACTGGGATGCACCGTTCGTATTGTCGCCGCACAACCGGTTGACGCTCTACCACGCTGGCAACTACCTGTTCCGGGGCGATCGCTACGCGCACCTCGACAACCGCGGTTCGCGGCCAGAGCTCGGCCCGATGCAGAACGAACGAGGCATGCGCATGGAGTGCATCTCGCCAGCACTCGGCGCAACCGACAAGGGCACCGCGACCGCGCTGGCCGAGAGCCCGCTAAAGCGCGGCTTGATTTACGTCGGCACCGACGACGGCGCTTTGTGGCGCACCGATGACGGCGGCAATGACTGGCAGCGCATCGATCAGAACCTACCGATCGACGAGTTGCTCTACGTCTCCGACATCGTGCCTTCGCACTTCAAGACAGGCCGCGTCTACCTGACGCTCGATGGCCACCGCAGCGATGACTTCGGCACGCATGTATTCGTCAGTGAGGACAGCGGCAAGACTTGGTACACTCTCGGCGAGAGTTTGCCGGGCCGCGAAGTGTGCCACTCGTTCGCTGAAGATCCGCGCAACGAAGAGCTGCTATTCCTCGGCACCGAGCACGGCTGCTGGGCGTCGCTCGATCGCGGCTACAACTGGCTACGCCTGACCAACGGCATGCCTAACTCGTCGGTGCGCGAACTGGTCATCCAAGATCGCGACAGCGATCTGGTTGCTGCCACCCACGGCCGCGGCATCCTAGTGCTCGACATCGAGGGGTTACGCCAACTGACCGAAAACGTCACCAAAAAGGACGCGCACCTATTTGGCGTGCAACCTGCCTATCTGTGGAAGCTCGGCAGTCGCGGTTTCCAGGGCCATAAGAACTTCAAGGCCCCGAACCCGGCCTACGGCGCAACGTTCCATATATGGCTACGCGAAGAGCCGGCTGAGAAACCGGTACTGACCGTGCACGACATCACTGGCAAGGAGATCGCCAAGGTCACCGGCGAGAAGACCGCTGGCATGCAGGTGCTGCAATGGAGCGCGCGCATGGGACGACAACTAGCCAAGCCAGGCACCTACTCGGTGCGCTTGCAAAGCGACGACGGCGAGCGCCAGGCATTCGTGCTGCGTGCCGATCCCAAGACGCTGCCAAAAAGCAGCAATCCGACCCAACCCGCCACTAACCGCTGAGGACACCTGTGATGACTACGACAAAACTATCTGTTGCGTTGGGTGCGCTGGTGTCGCTGACGGCCACGCTGCAAGCGCAGACAACTGACCAAGACCATCTGCGCGACAATGTGTTGGCGCACCTCAAATGGCGCGAACTCGGCCCCGTGCAAAGCGGCGGGCGCATCATCGACATCGCGGTAAACCCGGCCCGTTCGCAAGAGTATTGGCTCGCGGCGGCGAATGGCGGCGTCTGGCACACTACCAACGGCGGCGTTTCATTCACCGCCCAGTTCCAGAACGCGAACTCGATCTCGGTCGGCGACATTTGCGTCGCCCCCAGTGATCCCAAGGTGCTCTACATCGGCACCGGCGAAGCGAACAACCAACGCAGTTCGTATTGGGGCAACGGCGTCCACAAATCGACCGACAGCGGCAAGACTTGGCAACACGTTGGTCTTAACGGCACCGACCACATCGGTCGCATCGTTGTGCACCCCGAAGACCCAAACATCGTTTACGTCGCGGCACTCGGCGCGCTCTACCAGAGCAACGAAGAACGCGGCCTCTACAAGACGACCGACGGCGGTGAGAACTGGCAGCGCGTACACCACGTCAACAAGGACGTCGGATTCGTGGACGTGCTGTTACACCCACAAAACCCCACCACCGTGTTCGCCACCTCCTACGAACGGCGTCGCCGCGCCTGGACGTTCCACGAAGGCGGCACCGGTTCGCGCCTGTGGCGTTCGGTAGACGCTGGAGCGACCTGGTCCAAGATGACCAATGGTTTGCCAGAAGGCGTGCTCGGCCGCATCGGCATCGACGCATTCCGACAGAACGGCGACGTGCTCTACGCTTCGATTGAGAACCGCAACCCGGTTGGCATCAAGCCGAAGCCAGCGACGCAGCCAAGCGGCGACGATACGCCGCGAGAATCCGGCCGTCGCGACGAAGGCCAAGCCGAAGAGCCAACTGCCGAAATCCTCGCGGACCCCGTCGCGCGTAGGCAGTGGCAGCAAGGCCCCGAAGAAGCACAGGGCCCAAAGCGTCGCGCGCGTCGCAGCATCGTCGGCGGCGAGGTCTACCGCAGTGATGATGGCGGCGACTCGTGGCAAAAGACACACGAGGACACAACGACCGCCGGTGGTAGTCCCGGCTACTACTACGGTCAGGTGCGCGTCGACCCGAACGACCAAGACACGCTCTACGTGCTCTCGGTGCCGGTCTACCGCAGTCGCGACGGCGGCAAGACCTGGACACCAGGTGGCCGTGGCGGTCGCGGGCGCGGTTCGTCGTCGTTCGGCAGCGGCCTGCACGTCGACCACCACGCGCTGTGGATTGATCCGCAGAACAGCGACCACTGCCTGCTCGGTAACGACGGCGGCATCTCGGTCACGTGGGATCAAGGCCGCAACTGGGACCACCTCACCCACATCCCGGTCCTGCAGTACTACGCCATCGGTGTCGACAACCAGACGCCCTACAACATCTACGGCGGCCTGCAGGACAACGGTAGTTGGGGCTTCCCGATTCACGGCGCAACCAGCGCCGGTATCGAAGCGCTCGATGCCTTCAAGATTGGCGGCGGTGATGGCTTCTACTGCGTCGTTGACCCGAGCGACGCCGACGTCATCTACTCGGAGTCGCAGTTCGGCGGCATGATGCGGCAGAACCGCCGCACTGGTGTGACCAAGTCGATCAAGCCGCGCAAACGCAAGGGCCAGCAGGCGTTGCGATTCAATTGGAACACGCCGATCGTGCTGTCGCCGCACGCACCTCACACGGTCTACACCGGCAGCCAGTTCCTACATCGCTCGCGCAACCGCGGCGACAAGTGGACGACGATTAGCCCGGACCTGAGCAGCAACGATGCGGCCAAGAAGCGCGGCAACGTGCCGCATTGCACGATCACGACGATCAGCGAATCTCCTCAGAAGGAAGGCATGCTGTGGGTCGGCACCGACGACGGCAACGTCTGGCTCAGCAAGGATGGCGGCGGTCGCTGGGACGACATGAGCGATCGCTTCCCCGAAGCGGTGCGAAGCCTTTGGGTGTCACGCGTAGCAGCATCGCCACACGATGAGCAGACTGCGTTCGTCAGCTTCACGGGCTACCGTGAAGACATCCGCGGCGCTTACGTGTTCCGCACCGACGATGCCGGAGAGACCTGGATGTCGATTAGCAACGACCTGCCTGCGGAGGCGATCAACGTCGTCAAGCAGCACCCGCGCAACAGCAGCGTGCTGCTCGTCGGCACCGAGATGCATGCGTATGTGTCGATCGACGATGGCGCCCACTGGAACGTGCTCGGTCACGATCTTCCCCGGGTCGCCGTTCATGACCTGGTCGTGCATCCCAGCCACGCCCATGTGATCGTCGGCACCCATGGCCGCGGCATCTGGGCACTCGACGCCAGCGCCTTAGAGAAGTTGACCGCCGACTCAGCACGCCAATCGCTGCTCGCACTGCCGCCGAGCGACGGCGTACTGTTGCGTGGCGCCTACGACCGCGGCTATGTCGGCGCCCGCCAATGGCGGGCAGCCAATCCGTTCACGACTGCGACCTTCCGCTACATGCTTTCAAAAGACAGCGAAGACGCTGTCAAGATCGAGGTGCTCGACGCAACTGGCGAAGTGGTCTGGCAGACCGATGGTCCGAGCGATGCCGGTTACCACGAAGTCACTTGGGGCAACCCAGGCGGTCGCCGTGGCGGATTTAGCGGCTTTGGCCGACGCGGTGGTGGTCGCAACGGCCAACGCGCCGGCGAGTTCGCGGTGCGGATCTCGCGTGACTCGACGACGTCGATACAACCGTTCACGGTGCACGACCGCAGCGGCGGTTCGGCTGTGATCGGCCAATACCCAGGCGAGGAACTGGTCGAAGAACAGGAAGAAGGCGGCGGCGACGAAGGTCGCTAGCTCGCTTGAGCCACACCGCAGTCGGACCAAAGCGCCGGCGAAACTACTCCATGGCGAAGTCTTCGAACGAGCCATCCTCGTCGTCGAGTTCGTGATTACCAAGCATCACGGACTGCATCTCAGCCATCATGTCGAGGCGCAGGATCGCCTCCCGTTGCTTGGGTGTCGCCTTGCCGAAGCCCTCGACGTCCAGATGCTCCGCAGCCATGTCGCTGAGCGCAAACAGCGCCAACCTCGCCGCGTTCAACGCGGCCACCCAGGCATTTACGTGCTCGTCGGGAACCAGCAACACCGAGTTCGGCGACTCGGGGAGCTTGCGCAGCGCGTCGAGATCGCGCCGCACCAACTGTGCACGTGACAAGAACAGACGCTCGAGTTCGGGCACCGCGTGCTCGCGCCAGTGCTCTTCGTCTTCTTCCTTCGAACAGGTCTCAGGCAGCAGACGATCTCGCACCCGAGAGTCGGAACTCTCGATCAGCATCGGCACACCCTTCAGGGTCTCGACTGCCGCTGGCGTGAGATCCCCGAAGACAAATCCTTCGGCGACACGGGCTGCCCACATGCTCATCGGGCCTCCGTATCGTTTCGCACCAGGCTCGCGATTGCCATCCGAGCGCTCAAGCCTCGACCTTCTCGAGACTGGTCAGCAGATGGTGCGCCTGCAGTTTCTGCGCATACATCTCGGCCTGCTCGCGGGCTCCGGTCCAAACGATGGAACGACCCTTCTTATGCACCTCCATCATCAGGCGATGGGCTTTGCCCTCGCCGTAGCCGAACACTTTGATGAATGCCTTGGTAACGTATTTTTGCAGGGTGACCGGGTCATCGTGCACGATGACGTTCCAAGGGGTCGCAAGCGACGTCTTGGGGCTGGTCTTCGTGTCCGTCTTCTCTTTAGTTGCCGCGCGCACCATGGTCTGCCGGAGACTGTAACCTCTGAAGCTTCAATGTCCTAGGCAGTCGCTGCGACACCGGCTTGATGCTTCTGCCAACGCGCAGGCGCGGAACCCGAACGGCTACAGTCGTTCGACTTGGATCCGGTTCTCACCAAAGATCGGTATCACCAGACAGTTGCGCTTGCTGTCGTAGCCGAGGTCGGCCGGTTTCTCCATTCGCACCGGCATGGCGGCGCCGCTGCCGGTCAAACCGAAACGATAGACCGTGCGCCCTTGCCACGACGTCGTGAACCAAACCGGAGCCAACGCCTGGCTGCCGTCAGCAGCAGTCGTTTCGATTTCAACCCGGACCAAGCCATCCAGTTTGCCCTGCGGCGCCTTGCCCAGGTCGGTTCGCACGCCCCGGTAATCTATTTGATAGAACGTGCCATCGCGCCAACTGACAACGTAGATGCCACCCCGTTGCGCATCGAGACCGTTGGGTTGCCCCAATTCGGTGCCCTTGACGACGGCGGTCACCTGACCCGACAGGGTCACCTGCCAGATCGCATCGGTGCCGGTCGCTTCGAAGTTTTCGTCAAGGCCCGAGTCGGTGCAGTAGATGTTGCCATCCGGTCCGGCCGACACATCGTTGAGGAACGTCGCGCCCGGAATCTCGACGCCACCCATCGGCGCGCCTGAGTTTCGGTTGAACTTGCGCAACATGTCGATGTCCGCCACCCACAGCACATCGCCGGAGATGGCCATGCCCTTGGGTGCGTGCAGCGTGACCCCGGTCTGATCGCCAGAGATCCACTGACTGCGGGAGCCGTCATCGGGTGACACCTTCAGGATGTAGCCGTTGCCGTCTTTGGCGTGCGGCGCGCCCTGGATATTGCTGACCAAGTAGACGTCGTTAACGACGTCGTAGAAACACGAATCCGGCCCTCTGAAGCCAGGCTGCGGACCGCCGCCACAAGCAGCAGCGCACGTTGCCAACAGAATGAGAGGCCAAGCCTTCGCCATACGTAGCATCACCAGGTCTCCTTCTGACCACCCATCAAAAGGACTTCACGCCACTCGTCCCTGGTTACCGGCTGCACCGACAGGCGGCTGCCGCGCGCCAACAACATCATGTCTTCGAGACTCTCGTTGGCCTTCAGCATATCGCGAGTGATCGGTTCCCTCATGGCCGCGACATGGCCGATATCGACAACGAACCAACGCGGATCCGCGGGATCACTCTTCTGGTCATAATAATGGTCCGCGCTATCGAACTGGGTCGGATCGGGATAGCCCGATTTGACAACCTTGGCGATGCCAACCACCGCCATCGGCTTGGCGTTGCTGTGGTAGAAGAGCACGCCGTCGCCGAGCAGGATCTCGTCACGCAGCAGGTTGCGCGCCTGGTAGTTGCGGACGCCACTCCAGAAGGTCTTCTTGTCCTTCTTCAGCTGTTCGAAGCTGTAGGCCTCGGGCTCCGATTTGAACAGCCAGTACCGACGGGGACGCTTTGCCTTGCTGGGTGCCATGGACCGGCCACCATAGAGTGCCCGACCATAGTTTTCTGCCGGTCTTCACCAGGCGGGTCGTATTGCGCCCGGGCACGCCTCAAAAGAAACAGCCGGAGGCGGCTACTTCCAGAAGGCGCGCAACGCTTCCGAGTTGCTCTTGTTTAGTTCGAATGCAATGCCTTCTGCGCCACCGCGCCCCTTGGCGATCAACGGCTTGTCCTCGCCGAGATCCCAGAACCCGATGAGGCCCAGTTCGTCGCCATTGCCGCGCTTCAAGTAGAGCACCCAGTCGGACTCTTCAAAGCCCGTGCGAATATCGATGGCCTTCTTGCCGACGAAGTCGCGCAGGATGTCGTGGGCAAAGTCTCCAACTTCGGTGCGATCGACCTCGGAGCCTTCCAGCCGCCACGAGCCATCCTCTTGCATGGCGAAGGCACGCTTCTCGCCCTCCTGCAGCTCGCCCGCCGCGTTTTTCACCGCCCGCCGCTCCAGCTCCAAACGCTCGACAGTCGCGGTATGGTGACGGATTTTCTTATCGCAGTAGACCAACCAGCTGCGCTGCAAGGTTTCGAACGGCAGCTTCTGCACGACGGCCACGTTGTCGGGTTCATCGCTACGACACGCGTAGACCAGCGCTTCTTCATCGCTGCCAAACGCCATCGGCACTTCCTTGCCAAACCACAGCGTATGCATGTCCTTGGTGCGCACGCGACGAGTCGACACGGACCAACGCGCACCTTCCATGCCGTATTCCGGGTCACTGGCACGAGGCCGAACCCCGTCCTTGGCCACAAACGCGCGCGCCACCAATTGGTGCAGTGCGTGCGCGGCTTCGTTGACCGGAGTCGGCGAGGTATTGCATGGCACCGGTTCGATCATCTGCCACGGACTAGTCTGGGACTTGCGCAACAGCCGGATGCGATCACCGCGTCCCTGGCCCGGATCAATGATCAGTTCGACTAGCTCTTCGAACGTGCTGTCACCCATCGGCACCAAGATGCGCGCCCGCAGGTTGTTGACCGCGTTGACGAACACCTGGCCGTATTGGTTGTTGTCGCTGGTGAAGATGTGTCCGCGCCCTGGCAGCAACCCATAGACCTGGCCGCTTTCCATCCAGAGGTCGAGTTTCTCTTCGCCGTAGTCCCCCTTAATCTCGATCCGGATGTCAGGATCACGATCGGGCAAGATGAGGCTTCCTGGCTGGAAGTGGTCGACTACTAGTGACGTGATCGCCGTAATGAATTTCTGTGCCGCGACGGGATCTGCACGGCCGGTAACCGGCTCGGTCAGAACCCACTCGTTCTTATCATTCTGCTTCAACTGCACCGGCTCACGACGGCCCTGCGAGTTGGCCTGATCCAGACGCAGCGAACTGACATTGGCAGATGCGTGGCGAAAGACCTGGCGAGAACGCAGATCATTGAGGCCGACGCGCATGCTTTCGATCAGCCCAGCACCGCCTTCCCAGATGCGACTGTTCTCGACATCGACTAGGCGCATGAACCGTGTGTTCCCAAGCGGCCCTTCATCGCCGAACTCAATCTCGATGCGCTTATCATCTTGCCACTCGACAATGAAACGCAACTGAGGGGTCGTAAGACCAGTCTTTGCACGTCCCTCGTCGGTGTCCGGATGCTTGGTCGCCCACATGTTGGCCAAGTCCCAAACGTTGACCATCTGGGTCAAATACCCCATCGATGCAAGATCGCGCAACGGCTCCTTAATCTGGAAGCGGCCGTCCGGTGCGTGACCGACTTCGATCGGCGGCAAATCGGGGAATTGCCAGCGGATCTTGGTCGCGTTGGTAAGCGACCGACCTTCGAGCACAGGGCCCTGGTCGACCTTCTTAACCGGCGGCTTTTGATCCGTGAACCACAAGGTCGCCACCAGACCCGCCACTACCAACAACAGAACTAGGATTGCCTTGCCACCCATGATTACTCCGACCGTCGACTACTCAAAACTTCACGAACCAAACAACTGCCAGCGCCAAACCACACCTAGTGACGACGACGCCACCACATCAGCAGGCCCAACACTAAGAACGTGCCTGGCACCCAAATGATCTGCAGCCACCAGATGCGTTCGTACTGAGGTCGCTTCACCTCAAGGCTGTTCATCGAGTACCGAGCTGTTTCGATGTCGAGCAAGACCTTGCGCTCGGTCATCCAGTTGCAGATGTTGAGCGCAAGATCGCCAAAGTGCGGAAACAGCCGATCGTCACAAAACTGGCCAGCGATCACGATCACGCGACCGGTTTTTGGCGACGACTTATCCTTGGCGGGGTCTGCCTTGATGGCGTCACCACCTTCCTTTGGCTCAGCACCGTCGACCTTCTCAGGCTCAGGGTCAAGTTCACACGCAAGGCCGACAACAAGCGGGCCGGTCTTGATACCCCGAGGAGTGCGGTAGTCTGGCTGCTCGCCGTTCATGATGGCGAGCCACGCCTCGCCACCGGTCGCCAGCAACTCTTCGGTGCGCACGTTCTTAGGCTTGTCCCGGCGCGGGCGCACCTCACGCCCTCGCACCGCTTCGATCACCCGCCCGCTCTCGGACAAGCGACGCGTCGTCGGGTGGAACGGGTTCTTCTGCAAGGTCAGCCGCCTGACACCATCGGTACCATCCATGCTGCCACCGCCCCGACCTGTGTCGGGAATGCGGTGGAACACCGGCCGGCGGCTGAGTTCGTAGCCGAGCAGTTCGCCCAGTCGCCCACCAGTCGGATTCATGTCCGGGATGGCCGACCACACGTAGTTGATAAAGAGTCGGCCACCGCGCCGCAGGTAGGAGTAGAGGTATTCGGCATCGCGCGGCAAAAACTCACGGTCAGGCTCGATGCAAAGAACCATCGCCGCGTCCCGTGGAACCCCGCCAGCCTTGCGTAGGTTGAGCGGCCGAACTTCCAATCCAGCCTGCGCCATCGCGTCAATCAGCAGGTTGTAGTTATGGTCGCGGCGCCTGATGTCGACCATGACCGAATGGCCTTCGATCAAGTAAACGACCGGCGTGCCTTGTACAAGCAACGTCTTGAGCGCCGAACTGATGCCCTTCTCGCCCTGGTAGCTCTTGAGCACCGGCAGTGTATTGGCCTTGCCGGGAGCCTGCTGCTGGCTGTTGCCGGCATCGATCACGGCGAGGTCCGACACCAACGACAACTTGCGGAAGCGCCGCTCCTTGCCCTTCAACCGCACCGCGACAATCAACGCCTCGGTATCGGCGCGCGTGTAGCCAAAAGCCTGCGCCGTTTCACGATAGAGGGCTGGCTGGGCGTATTGGTTGTGCTCCACGACCTTGACGGCCTCGCCACCGAGCGCCGCGTAGCGCTGCAGCAGCAGACTCGTCAACTGCAGCAAGCGCGAACGGATCGCGACAACTTGCTTAGAACGCTCGTCGGGCGCCTGGGCACCGAGTTCGCCACTAAACAAGTGGAACTCAACTTCGGCCTCTTCAGCGCGGAGGTCCTCCAGCAGATCTTCCGTCGCCGCGCTGACCGTATTGGCCTTCTGCGGCGTCATGTCGATCAGCACCCGGAATGCCGGCCGCGACGCGACCCAAACAACCAAGGCCCAAACCACCAACATCAACACAGCCGAGATGGCCAGGTTGGTCCAGATGCCAAAGCGACGCAGGTTCATGCGAGCCTCCGCGACGTCAAACTGGTCCACGTTAAGAACAAGAAGAACCCGATCCCGCCGAGGTAGAAGGCCACCTGACTGGTGTCGATCAAACCTCGCGCGAACCAGTTACTGAAATTGCCCTGCACGTCCATCTTGGCCAGCAGTTCGCGGGCGTAGTAGTTATCGCGCCACTCACCGAGCGCCTGCAACAGGATGCCGCGACCGTTCACCATTGCGCCGCTAAACAGGATCGTGACGATCGCTGCCAATAGCACGTTGTCGGTCAAACTGCTTGCGAAGCAACCGAACGCCAACAGGAAACCGCTCAGCAAGAACATCCCGAGATACGCCGAGAAGACCGGACCAAATGAGATGTCGGCGTTGAAGTAGTCCGGATACTCCATGAGATGGAGCAAGAACACACTGGGCAGCCACAGCAACGCGAAGAACACCGTCGCCGCTAGCCACTTGCCGATGACGACCTCACTGTCGCGCAGCGGCGCAGTCATCAGGGTCTCGATGGAACCAGTGCGACGTTCTTCGGCGAAGCAACGCATCGTGACGATGCCCGGCACCAACAACACCATGTTGAACGTGCTGTTGACACCATAGGTCGCGGCCGGGAACTGATTGACGTCGGCTCGGAACATCGCGAAGCCGTAGACGATGTTCGAAACCTCCGAACCCCGAATCAGGTAAAACAGGAACGCGATGATCCAACTGACTGGACTGACCGCGTACGACAACAACTCCTTCTTGAGCGTTGTGATGGCACCTCTCATTGCTGCCCCCCATTGGCATCGCCATTCTGATCGTCAATCACATCGCTAGCAGCAGGCTCTGTTTCGATTTCGGTTTCGGCTTCAACGCCGACCGCAACCGCCTGCTCGGCCTGATGGTCGAGGCCATCGGTAATCGAGTAGAAGTATTCTTCGAGTGTCGGTAGTTCGAGTCGCAACGTTTGCACCGCAATCGCGGCATCCTGCAAACGCGCGCCAAGTTGCGTCGTCGGATCCGCGCCAGGCTCGACGTGGCACGACAGCGACGAGACGCCATCGCGATCCGTCAACGAAATCGTGTCGCCGACCACACCAGGCAGCATCAGAACAATCTCGCGCAGCACCACCGACGCGCACCGCGCTCGGACAGACAGCGACGCGCGCGTACTTTGCTGCACCAACTGATCCGGCGCCCCATCAGCACGCAGCGTGCCGCGGTGGATCACGATGACTCTCGAACAAACGTCCTGCACTTCGCCCAGGATGTGACTCGAGAATAGCACCGTGTGCTCTTGGGCGAGATCGCGCACGACCTGCTTGATGCGACGACGCTGGTTTGGGTCAAGGCCGGATGTCGGCTCATCGAGAATCAGAATCGGCGGGTTGGCAACGAGCGCGTCGGCCAGGCCAACACGCTGGCGGTAGCCGTGACTAATCTGCCCGACCAACTTGCGAGCGACTTCTTCGATGCCCGATTTCGCCATGGCACGACTTACCGCGAACTTGCGCTCCTTGCCGCGCACGCCTTTCAACTCGGCGCGGTATCGCAAGTATTCAACGACGCGGAGATCGGGATAGATCGGAACTTCCTGTGGCAAGTAACCGATGTGCTTCCGCACATCGAGCGAGTGCTTGTGCACATCGAAGCCTGCGACCTCGGCGAGACCCGACGTAGCCGGGTGGTATCCAGTCAAGACCCGGATCGTGGTGGTCTTGCCGGCGCCATTAGGGCCGAGGAAGCCGACGACTTCGCCGCGACCGATCTCAAAAGAGACCTTGTCGACAGCAACCGTCGGCCCGAAACGTTTAGTGAGATCGACTACTCGAATCATCGTTGGAACGCGATAGCCCAGCGAACCCATGCACGTAACAGTACCAACTGTCTTGCAACCCAATCCGCATTGATTGTCGCAGTGCCTAGTCGCACTGCTGCCGCACTGTCTGACCAACAAGCGCGGAACCGCCTACGGAGGTTAGTCGCAGATTCGGCGAAGGCCAGCATCGATCGCGTGGATCAGTGCTGACGCCGGCAAGAAGGCTGCTACAGGCCTCTCAGAGCCGCAATCCTGGGACCCTGGCTAGCGCCGTATCGGGAAGGTCAATTGCCGAGACGGTGGTGCATGCAAACGGCTGCCGTGACAAGTCACGGCAGCCGTTTGCGAGCACCAGAAAAGGCGCGACTAACGCCTATTACTTCACTTCGAAGTCAGCGTCCTTGATGTCGTCATCCGCGGCAGCACCGCCACTGGTGGCACCGGCAGTTTCGCCTTCCTCCGGCGCCGGACCGGCTTCGCCGCCAGCGGCACCGGCCATCGCCGCGCCAGCTTCCTGGAAGACCTTCTCGAAGGCCTCGATCGCGGCCTTCAGCTTGTCGGCGTCCTCGCCCTCCATTTCCTTCTTAAGGTCGGCGATCGCTGCTTCGAGCTTCTGCTTGTTGTCGTCGTCGAGCTTGTCGCCGTTTTCCTTCACCTGCTTCTCGGCCTGGTAGACCATCGAGTCGGCTTGGTTCTTCAGGTCGACGAGTTCGCGGCGCTTCTTATCGCCCTCGGCGTTCGCTTCGGCATCGGCAGCCATGCTGTCGACTTCTTCCTTGCTGAGGCCGGAGCCGACTTCCATCGTGACCTTCTGCTCCTTACCGGTGCCCTTGTCCTTAGCGGCGACCGACAGGATGCCGTTGGCATCGATGTCGAACGTCACTTCGATCTGAGGCGTGCCGCGTGGCGCGGCCGGGATTTGGTCGAGCTTGAAGCGACCGAGCGTACGGTTGTCGTTGGCGAACTCGCGCTCACCTTGCAGAACGTGGATATCCACGCCCGGCTGGTTGTCCGCGGCGGTCGAGAACGTCTGACTGCGACTGGTCGGGATCGTCGTGTTGCGCTCAATCAGTTTGGTCATGACGCCACCGAGCGTCTCGATGCCGAGCGACAACGGGGCAACGTCGAGCAACAGCACGTCACTGACTTCGCCACCGAGCACACCACCTTGGATTGCTGCTCCAAGACTGACGACTTCGTCGGGGTTGACCGAGCGGTTGGCGTCCTTGCCGAAGATCTCCTTGACGACTTCGAGCACCTTCGGCATCCGCGTCGAACCACCGACCAGAATGCAGTCGTCGATGTCCGACGGCTTCATCTTGGCGTCTTCGAGGCAGCGCAGCACCGGGCCGCGGCAACGCTCGAACAGGTCTTCACACATTTGCTCGAACTGCGCGCGCGTCAGGTTCTCGGCGAGGTGCTTCGGACCGGTCGCGTCCATCGTTACGAACGGCAAGTTGATTGACGTTTGCGTCGCGGAACTCAGTTCGACCTTGGCCTTCTCAGCAGCTTCCTTCAGGCGCTGCAGTGCCATGTGGTCGGTGCGCAGGTCGATGCCGTTGGTCTTCTGGAAGTTGTCGCAGAGCCATTGGATGATGCGCTCATCGAAGTCGTCGCCACCGAGGTGGGTGTCGCCGTTGGTCGCCTTCACTTCGAAGACGCCTTCGCCAACATCGAGCACCGAGATGTCGAACGTGCCGCCACCCAAGTCGAAGACCGCGATCTTGGTGTTCTTGCCGGACGACTTCTTGTCGAGGCCGAAGGCAAGCGCGGCCGCGGTCGGCTCGTTGATGATGCGCTCGACCTTGAGGCCGGCGATCTGGCCGGCGTCCTTGGTCGCTTGGCGCTGGCTGTCGTTGAAATACGCCGGCACGGTGATGACCGCGCGGTCGACGGTTTCGCCGAGGTAGGCTTCCGCCGATTCCTTCAAGCCGCGCAGGATGATCGCGGACAGTTCGGGCGGGGTGTAGGTCTTGCCACTGATGTCGATCTTCACGAGCTCATCGTCGCCGCCGACGATCTTGTAAGGCACCATCTTCTCTTCGCCGCTGACCTCGTTGTGACGACGGCCCATGAAGCGCTTGATCGAGTAGATCGTGTTGTGCGGGTTGGTTGCAGCTTGACGCTTGGCCGGGGCGCCGATCAGGCGATCGCCGCTGGGGGTGAAGGCAATCACGGACGGCGTGGTTCGCGCGCCTTCCATGTTGGGGATGACCTTCGGCTCACCGCCTTCCATCACCGAGACAACCGAGTTGGTGGTTCCGAGGTCGATTCCGACGATCTTTGACATAGTTCACTCCTGGGGTCAGCCAATGCCACGCGATGCGTGACACGCCGACAATCTGCAACGAAAGCAGCGCCTCGGACTTCGAGGCACCTGCCCATCTAAAACAAATGGCGTGCCTAACAAGACCTGGGGCTCTACCGACGGTGCAATAAGCACTTATGTCCGTGCTGCCGATGGCTGGAACGCCATTCTGGCAGCCGCTGACGCGAGGCCGCCTGTCAACCTGACAGCCCCCGATCGCAGGCGAACCCCGAGGGGCCGACGCTTCTCCCATTGCTAGCGGGCCTCCCGACCAGGATGGCGACACGACCTAGCCGCGCACCGCCCACCGACCGCGCGCTACCAGCAGCAACTGGCCGAGCAAGACAACCCCCATGCCCAGCACCAGCGCCCAATAGACTGACCGCAGCTCGCCGCCCTGCAGCGCGACCCACCACAACGCGCCCGCGCAAACTGCGCAGCGTCGCCGCCAAGACGACCAACGATCAGTTAGCCGTCGAGACCTGGATGCTCTCGCTCCATGACTTCGTAGACGATACGTAGCTCCTCATCGAGATCGTCGCGGTTGGTCACGGTCTCGCGAAGCTCGTTTTCGATGCAGGTGCGAAGTCGCTTGCGGCCGCGGAAGAGGACTTGATGAACCGCGTTCACCTGGATGCCAAGTTGGGTCGCGATTTCGGTCGCAGATTGCAGTGTCGACGGCGCCGTGTCGGGAGTGTCTGGCAAGCCATAGAACCAGCGCACAGCCTTGGCTTGGTCGGAATGGCGCTGAGCAAGTTGATCTAGCGCCAAGTGAACGACTTGGTTTTTCCAGAGTCGCAGGTCCTGAGCTTCGACCAGCTCTGCTGGATCGTCTGGTGACGCAAGCGCGTCGCGATCGTGGCGCACCTCGGAGGTCGAATTGCGTCGCATCCATGCGTATGCAAAGTTGCGGACCGTGCCGGCAAGGTAAGTTCGGAAACGAAGGGTTCGGTCGGCATTCTCGATCACGGAGCTTTCGAAGAGGTAGCTCCAAATCTCCTCAGTTGCTTCTTCTGCGCGTTGCCGAGGCTGAATCATGCGCTCCAACCCAATGCGGATGTAGGTCCGGTAGCGCTCGATGAACCAACGCCAAGCATCTTGCGCAGCACCACCATGCAAGCCTTCTAGCATCGACCACCGGGTTTCCGGTCGCTGGTTGCCTGGGTGTAATCCGTCTGGAAGTGTCATGCGCGGCACGGTTACGTGCATTTGGCAGCGGAACAATCTAGCCACGTCGATTGGTGCTGACATCATGCTACCTCAGAACTTGAAATTGGCTAAGATTGCTTGAGATTGGCTGCAGGGGCACCTCCTTGGCGCAACAACCTGTCGTGACGAGCGACGTGATTCGTAGGCTCCCGCCGGATTCCAATGACGGATCTTGCAGTTGCACCAGCTGAAGAAAGGGCCGCGGAAAGCGCGCGCGCCAGCCACGCCGCCAAAGGAACCAGGAAATGCCGGGTTGTATTTGGTCGCTTTGCCGAGAGACGTTGCCTCGGACCGCACGTTGAACTTCCTGTGCGCCGAGCATCCGACCACGGATCGTGCCGCGCGCAACTAAGGCTGACGATGGGCGCTGCGAATGCCGACTCCGCCCGGACTGCGGAGATTACGACGGAGCGTGCGCCGCCGGCAATCGGCGCCGTCAGAACCGCAGCGACAGGCCGATGTGTATCCCTTCGGTCTCGATGTGCGCGCTGTCGCCGATCCCGAACAAGGTCGCATCGACGATTTCGCTCGTCTGGCGGGCGTAGGCGATCTGAAAACCGACCTCGTCGCTTGCGCGCAGGTCGACGCCGACCTCGAAGCGTCCAACGCGCCAATCGATGCTGCGGGTGTCCGTGTAGCGCACGTACGGCTCACACCACGACCAGCCCTGCCACGACGCCTCGACTCCGACCATCGCGCCAACGCCGGATTCGCTTGCGCGTGCGCTCACGTCGGCGACCTCGATCTGGGCGACCTCGATCTCGCCGTAGGCCGGCCCTATTCGGGGGCTCAGGCGCACACCGCCCCACGTCAACTCCGGCGCGAACACAGCGTGTCCGAGAGTAGCCTTGTAGTCGGGGCGCAACCCGTCCTGGACGAAGTCCCCCTCGACACGCGTCACACCCGCTTCGAAGGTCGACCGATACTGCACAGGCGGCCCGTCTTTGCGCGAGTCGCTCTGCCTCGGCGACCACTGGATCCGCGCGGACGGCATCAACGCGCCGCGGTCGGTACCGCGAAAGTGATTGCCGAAGGTACAGCCGGTCAGGGCCAGGAGCGCCACCGACAAGGCGATATTTGCAGCGGAACGAAACGTTGTTGAGGAGCAGATAGGCATCAGCTTTGACGGTAGGAGAGCAAGCCGGCTAACGCGCATCTTGCAGAGTGAGTTCGATCAGCGGCTCTTCCTCACCTAAGCGGATTGTGACGACCTGCAGAGCGGCTCGAGCCCGCTGCCTCGACTTGATCACGTAGACACCAGGCAGAAAGTCCCGCACGCAGGCATACCCGTCTGCATCTGTGCTAACGGTGCGTCGACGCACACCATTCAGTGTATTGGATTCGAATACGACTGCCGCGCCGCTCGCTGGGCCAACCTCCTCATCGTAAACCATGACATGCACGCACGGCAGTTGGGCAACTCGGAGCGTGCGCTCCAATCGACTCTCTGCGCCGTCTACCACGACATCGGTCGACACCAGTTCTTCTCCGCCGACCGCAACAATCAGCCGATACAGATCCGGCCGCAAGCCTGCGAAGCCATACGAACCATCTGCTCGCGTTTGCACCGAAGCCGGTGCGAAGCCACTGGACACGGGGCGCAACTGCACCATAACGGAACCGATCCCCGTGCCTTCCGGACCGAGAACGCGCCCGAAGATGCCGCCCTCGCGCTTGAGTTCGAGATTCATCGGCTCATTTGCAGCCGGGCTCGCAGAAGAGGTGCGCCAGCCGGGTGCGCGCACCGAGATGGACGCAACACCGGATGCGTCGATCTCGAACACACCGGACGGTGACGAGAACGAATACTCGGTCTTGCCCGGCAGGCACGTCACGACGAACTCACTGATAGCCGTCTGGGTCGCTGCATCGGTGACGCGGCCCGAGAGCCGATGCTCGGCTGTAAGCTCGACCCTCATGACAGCTCCGCTTCCTGCAAAGGGGTCGATCTGGATCTCACCCGGCCGATACCCCTGGCGAGACACGGTCAGCGTGCATTGACCGAGGACCGCTACCTCACCTCGCCCCTCACGGTCGACGAAGCCCTGGGAAGAGCCGACACGCGCATGACCGATCTGACGTGAGGCCCATCTCGCGCCAGGTATTGGCACTCCAGATGGATCGACGACCTGCAGTGGAACTCTGGTCACCTGCTCCCCGGAGAGATTGACCGACTCTTCGGCCCCTCCGTGCAGCATGAGTTGCGCGACGACGAGTCGATCGGTGCCAAGCAGCACGATCACATGACCAGTCGGCAGTTGGGCGAATCGGCAGCGCCCGTGGACATCGATTAGACCATGACGCACTCCTTCTCGACACTCAACAGATACGGGCTGCCCGATTAGCGCGAGAGCCTCGGTGTGCACATCGACCGCCGCGCAATGCTGGAGTGTGAGTGTGGCACGCAAACCGCGCTCGGGCAGCCAAGAAACGGACGCCGACGCATCGTTGGTGTGACACGAGAGCTTTACCGGCGAAGTGTTAGGCAAGTCGAACATGACTTGACCGTCCCGATCCGTCAGGGACCGCCTCTCGACGCCACCCTGATCGCTCACGACCGCCACACCGGATTTCGGCTGGCCATCTTGGACGACGAACACCTGCAGCGGCGATGGGCTAGCGCCGAGCTGCAGCGCAAGGTCGCGGTCGCGGTCACCCGGCGCAAGCGAATGCCGCAGCGGGCCATGGCCCTCAGCGGCAACTCGAAGGCTTGCACCGGTAACGCCCGCGGCGAGGAACTCGAACCGACCGCTGCCGTCCGTTTGCACAGATCGAACGAAGTCGGGCAAGCTCGTCGTGGGCACATACTCCACCTCAGCACCAACGAGGGCGGCACCGGTCATCTGCGACACGACCCGCCCCCGAATCAAGCCAGCGGGCGCCAGACGCAGCGTGGCCGAGTTGTCATTCGTGGTGAGGAAGTAGCCAGAATGCCGGTGGGTCTCGTACCCCATGCCACCAGCCAACAGCAGAACCTGACCGGTCGACAGTCCATCCAGCATGAACGAGCCGTCCTCGCCGGTCGCAGTGCGGCGCGCCACCCCACCCCACTTCGCCTCGACCCATCCCTTGCCGACAGGGCGGCCGGTCTGCTCACACAGCACGTAACCGCGCAACCGCGCCTCCGCCGTCATCTTGACGACGACCTCGGCCCCAGGAGCAATGCCAGACACCGCGCTCGCGGCCATTCCTGCGGCAGACACCGACAAGAGCGTTTGTGGCTTACTCGCCTGAAGCGCGAAGTTGCCGCCTTCATCGCTGAAGACTGCCGCCGACGAACCATAGCGGATCGCGGCGCCTGCGACAGGCTGATCGTCCGACCCCAAAACGAGGCCCACGATAGAAGGCGTGTGGCTGTCGGCAGCGACAACGGTCGACGAATCAACCGTCTTGGCCGCACTCGACAGGATCCCGGTCGAGCGCACAGCACGAGGCTGCGTTACCGCGACATCGTCTACCGAATAGGCTTCGCCAGCGGGCAGCGTCACCGACCCGAAAGGGAAGAGGAACAGGCCGAAACCAGCCAGAAGCAAAATGAAGACTGCTAGATAACGCCAGGACATGACAAAGCTCTCCTTCTTTCGATCGGCCAGCGCGGATTCAGTTGACGGTGAACGACCAGGTCGGGGTCTGCGAACCGGACTCGATGCCGGATTCCTCTAGGAGCGCTCCAGGGGTTGAGAGTGAGGACGCAGTGACGGCATAGATCATGTTGCCGCTCGTCTGATTGACGATGTACACCTGATAGGTTCCCGTTAGATAGAGGTTCCAACTCTCAGTGTTTGCCACAGAACCACCATTGGGGTTCAACTCGGCTCCGGTCCCCGTCGGTCCTCCCACGTAATGGTCAAACCCGGTTGGATCGATGATGTGCAGTTCCGAGGCGGTGTCGGTCGCATACGCAAGGATGGCCAAGACCGTGCTACTGGTGCCGCCACCACCGCCCGACGGATTGCCGCCACCCACTCGAGTTCCCGTCCAAGTGTTTGTCCCAGTGCAGCTGATTTGACCATCAGTCCAAGACCAGTTGCTCTCGCCGGAGAAGGTAGTCTCAGTGAATACGAGACTGGTGGAGATCACTGTCGTCGTCCCCCCATCTTCAGGGTAGCTGCCCATGAGATTTAGGTTCCCCGCGGACAACGTGCCGGACAGCGTCACGCCCGCTCCTGAGACCGTGACGACATTGCCAACCTGGCTAACAGTTGCCACGTATTGATTGGTCTCGCCCAACTCCTGCTCACAAGCTGCCGACACTTGGGATACGGTCGTGCTGATATCCCAGTCGCCCGTGATGTCGACACCACCCGTAGGACAGTTCGTCAACAGCGTCTGGCAGCTCGGCTCGTCACACCCACCGCAAGCAAGCGCGATTTCGTTGATGTTGGCCGCGGTGACTTTCTGGCCATCGATGACCGCATACTCGTAGCAACGAATGTCGTGACAGATTGTCGACAGATTGTCGCACATGCTCAGGTCGACGCCGAAGTCGAAGTCAAGGACGCCCGATGTGGCCCCATTGGTGTCCACGGGCACGGCCATGATTTTGGTCGGTGGAGTGGTGGCAGTGCCGAAGCCGATCGCCGCGCCGGTAACGTTGCTGCTGCCGGCGGCCGTGAAGCCTATGCTCAGCGATGCTTGGCTACCCGGCGCGAGCGAACCGTTCGGCGCCGCAGTCGAGGTCGAGGTCAATTCGACGCTCGGGTCTGTTTCGGGGTCCGTCAGCGTGAACGATCCAGGGGGCAGCACCAGCGCATCGTTGAGCGCCGCGGCAACTTCCTCCGCTGTAGGGTCTGGCCGGTCGCTGCCGCCGCTGCCGCCGCAGGATCCGAGCAGAAGCAGAGAAGCAGCAACAGCAGCCAACCAGGCCGCCTTCTTGGGTTGATAGGAATCCATTACGTGATTTGCCTCCAAGCAAATGAGAAAGCGAGCAAATGGGCGCGCGACAACAGACCGCTGCCCTCGAACTCCACAAGTTTGCTAGTCAGAGCGATCGCCTTACTGCTTTTCTGAGAATCACTCCCCGCGTCATTCCACCTGGTGCAGCTAGCAACCAAGCAGTTCCCGGCCGGTCGCCGACGGCGCTGGTGCCAAGCTCGTGCTGTCCGGAAACTCGGCCGAGCCTGGTTGGCATCGAATTGGTCACTCAGGACTCGTCGGTGACCAAATAGTGTCGCCGCCTGGCCGGCATTCGAGCGGTCGGCGCAACTCTTGCTAGCGAAGCGCGATCGAGTTTCCGGATAGCACGGGCCCGACGCTGCCATCAAATGCTATGGAGTAAGCATCGACCGCCACCAGCAGCCCTTTACCCTGCGACCTCGCAACTCCCTCTAGCTACCCAGAATCTCGCGGGCGCGATCGAGGATCTTCGACGGGCTAAACGGCTTGGTCATGTAGGCGTTTGCACCAGCCGTCTTGCCGACCTCGCGATCACATTCCTGACCCTTCGCCGTCAACAAGATGATCTTGATGCCGTCGAGCGTCGAGTCGGCGCGCACTTCCTCTGTCACCTGGAAGCCATCCATCTTTGGCATCATTACGTCGAGGAACACCAAGTCAGGCCTGTGCTCTCGGATGGCAGCGAGCGCTTCTTCACCGTTGCGCGCCTCCAGAACCTCGTAGTTGCCCTTCTTCAGCACGAAGGTCAACGATCGACAGATGAACGGCTCGTCGTCGACGACCAAAATCTTATGCTGACTCATCGCTTACGTCCTTCGTCTATGCAACGGATCACTACCGCGGTCACGTCATCGGTGCCCGTCTGGCCACGTCGGAACACGTCGAGTTCCTGCATGATGCCGTTAAGGATGCGTTGCGCAGAGTGATTGGGTGCGAGTTGGGCGAACAGTTGCGAGAGCCGGTCTTCACCGTACATCTCACCGACCTGATCCGTCGCCTCGGGAATGCCATCCGTGTAGAGCAGGATGCAATCCCCCGGCTCCAGCAACAATTGGCGAGCGCTGTATTTCTCCTTGGGCAAGAAGCCGAGAATGACGTCTTCACTCTCGAGCCGTTCGACCGAGTCGCTGGCGGCATGGTAGATCATCAGATCGTTATGGCCAGCACTGACGTAGTCGACGGTGCGGCCGTTAGGTTGCAATGCAACTGCAGCGGCCGTCAGGAATCGTTCGGTCCGAGTCAGGTCCTGATACATCAGTTCGCCGACACGCGTAAACACCTGTTCGGGTGCATCGTGCACCAGCGCCATCGTGCGCAACATGGCGCGCGCGCCGACCATGATCATGCCGGAAGCAAGGTTGTGACCGGAGACGTCGGCAACGACGACCATCGTGCGACCGTCCGACAATGGTAGGTAGTCGTAGTAATCCCCGCCAACGGCACCGCAGGCAAAGTAATCGGCAGCGACCTCGAAGCCATCCAGCACGACCGGCCCTTCGGGCAGAATCTGCTGTTGGATGGTCTGGGCCATCGCGAGTTCCTTACCTAGTTCGGCAACCTTGCGCGCACCGAGAACAGCACCGAGCATGGCGGCGAAAGATTCGGCGACCTCACACTCGGCGTTGCCGAGCAGGGCTTCGCACGAATCGTCTTCGTCGGCCATCGTTCTGGCGCGATCAATCAGAATCAGCGCACCCAGGATGACACGCTTCTCGCCAGAACCGTAGGTAACGGGCACACCGAGGACCTGCCGTTCGGCCATGTTCTCGACCGAGCCTGCCTCACCGAGGTTTTCGCCATCGGGAACAGTTCGTAGCAAGACCCCATCCGCTGACAGGATCTCCTGCAGCAGACCAGTGACCGGCTGAATGGGATCCAATTCAACCCCGCAGTCGACGAGGCGGCGGCCGGACTCCCCAGCATCATGAATGACCACATCGCAGTATTCTTTCTGTGGATCGCCCGCCAGGTAAACGACGCGCTGCACACTCGCAGCGCGGTGACAGGCACGCGAACCTAGCGCGGCAATCTCGGCGTCATCGCCGCCAGCGGACAGCCGCGGCAGGGCCTCGCCCATCATAGAGACTTGTTCGAGCAGACGCAGCGCGCTGCCGTTCATGCTCTCCATGTCGCTTTCCAACCGCTCGCGCTCGGCGATGGTGGTCAACAGCGCGCGAACCAATTCGAGCGACGGGTCTTCGGGACCGATCGAAGCGACCAATTCGCCACTCGGAACATTGATACGAACTTGCTCTGCGTCGCCCTTCCTTTGACCGAAGCTAACGGCACTAGAACCGTCAACATCGAACACATCCACAGAGACACCCTCGAGAACGAGAGGGATAGCCTTCAGCAGTGCATTAGAATCGGGATGAATCGGCACGATGTCCTTAGGTGTTCACAATCACGCGAACACACTTAGTCATGCGCAGGCAGTTCCACCCGTCGACGCGTTGGTATTGCACCTCGTCCATGACCATCCGCGCGATGGGAATCCCAAAGCCACCCACCTCGGTTGGCATATCGCGGCCAAAGTCAGCCTCGTCCAATTCATAGGAGAGCGGATCGAAGGCAGGGCCTTGATCACGGACTTCGACCTGCAACTGGTCATCCGTAAGCTCGAAAACGACTTCGACCGGCTTCTCCTCATCAAGCTGGTAACCGTGCCGAAGAACGTTGGTCACCATCTCTTGAAGAGCCAGCAGGACGTTGTAGCGAGTCCCTTCTGGATCTTCGTCGAAGACGACGGAGTCGAGCAAAGTCTCACCTGTCTGCCAGACGAGGCGGAGATGGTCCATCGGACCAAGAAGTTTGATGGAAGCCTGTGCAAACATGGGCAATTGGCGGGTGCACATGGCTTATCGGCTGCCCGGCCGCACCTCCTAAACCTGCACAATCGGGACTCCGAGTCCCGGCAGGATACCGGGGCGACTAAATCCCGGATCAAACTCACTGTGGCACCAGGTTGCGGCACCCGATAGCCTCTGTGGTGCGGCGGCGAATGACCCGGAAACCCCGATGTCATCGTTCGCTGGAGGGCGGGCTAGTGATCAACCGACAATTCCGAATGGAATGGCAGGACACGCGTAACGACTCGCAAGCAGACACGAGTCCCGAACGAAGATTGATGCACGGGGTAAAGCCCAGTGCTTGTAAGTCCAGTGCAGGTAAGCCTGAGGTCCTTGCGCACCGCCCGACAACCTACAGCGCGCTACTGCTGCTAATGCTGACCCTGGCAGGCTGCCTGAGCACCGCGCGCCAATCCTGGCCGACCTACTCCGAGCCAACCACGGTTTCGTCGCGTTCGATCTTCGCCAAGGGCCAACTTGCGCCGGAAATCGAAGTGCAGCATCTCGCCAACGCGCGCGCGACTCCGGCATTGCTGCGCCGCTCATGGCTCGAACTGCAACTCCAGCAACCGCAAACTGCGCTCGGCACATCGGCGCAGGTTCTCTACGCAGCTAACAAACCATCAGCCAACGACGAGTCGTTCGCTCGCTACCTACGTGCCGAAGCGTTCCGCATACAAGGAGACAACAAGCGCGGCAACTACGACCGCAGACGCGCCCGCGACCTAGCTCTCGATCCCGAACTGCAACGACGCCTGTTGCCCGCCGTATTGTCGCCGACGCCGTCGCGTGGACCAGTCTGGGGCCAAGTTGCCATCGAACCACGCAACTCGTGGCAACCGCTAGCGCCGAACCGGAGCAACCTCGATCGCATGCAGCAGCCGCGACGCATCACCATCCACCACTCGGCGATGTATTTCCGCGACACACGACCTCGTGCTGCGGCCGCCCAGATCGGCAAGATTCAGCGGGAGCACATGCAGAACCGTGATTACGGCGACATTGGCTACCACTTCCTAATCGACCCGTCAGGCCGCATCTGGGAAGGCCGCGAACTGCGCTACCAAGGCGCCCATGCCAGCGGCAGTAACAACATCGGCAACATCGGCATCTGCCTGCTTGGCAACTTCATGCGCCAGCAACAGGACGGCCAAGGTCCGACCAACGCCCAGGTGCAATCGATGGAGCAGTTGGTGATGCAGATGATGCGCCAATACCGCTTTGGCGGCGACGCACTGTTTTGCCACAGCGACTTCAAGAACACTGCCTGCCCAGGCCCCCGTATGCAGCCGATCGTCAAGCAGTTAGCCAAGCAACTGCAGGCCCGCCTAGCCGGGCGTGGCCGCCGCGCACGAAGTGCGAGCGCTTCGTTAGCCGAAGAACAAGACGAGTAGGTCACGGCTGAGCCCCTTGTCATGCCGATATAGTCGGCATGGCCCCCGTCGACCGCAGTCCCACGCGCTACCGCTTGCCCGGTGCTCGCACTAGCTGTGCGCTGCTAACGCTGCTGACGGTGCTGCTCGCATGGCCAACACCACCGACCGGGTTCGCAGTGCTGATTCGGCCGGCCTACTTCGCGCTGCTAACGTGGTTCTTCTGGCGAACCCGCAAGGCCAGCCCAGCGCTGCATTCCCAGCCAATGCGCCTAGTGTGCGGCGGCTTCTTCTTGCTCTGGCTCGGCTATGCCCTAGCTGCGGTGATCCACTTCAGCGGCGCCGAAGCCGACTACGCCGCCGCGGTCTATCTGCGCATAACGTGTGAACACGGCGCGTGGTTCTTGCTTGGCACGACGATGATATCGTACGGACTGATGCTATGGATCCCCGAGGTCATCAAGAGCCATCACCTGCTGGCCGCCGACTCCAAACGCCAACAAGGCGAACTGCATCGCGCCGAGATTGCACACGGCGAACTTGAGCAACGCCTGGTCGAGGCCGATCGCCTGGCGATGCTGGGCGAGTTGGCTGCGAGCATTGCCCACGACTTGCGCAACCCTCTGACAATCGTCAAAGGCACGGCCGAATCGCTGTGTCGACGGCCGCGCACTGCCGAAGAAGTCGCCGAACACACCGACGTCATCCGCCGCAACATCGACAAGGCCGACGAGACGATCGCCCACTTGATCGACCTCGCCAAGCCCAAGCAGAACGAACCGATCGATCTTGACGCCATCGCCGCGCTGACCGAAGTGCTAGGCCTGCTACACGTCGAAGCCCACCGGCGAGCCGTTCGTTTTGTGGTCGCCCCGTCGACCACGTCCGCGACCATCCGCGTCGACCGCACCTTGTTGGCGCAAGCATTGATGAACCTATCGCTCAACGCCCTACAGGCGTGCGAACCAGACGGCGAGGTGCAACTACAAGCCCGGGTGGTTGGCGACCGCGTCGCACTAATCGTCTCCGACCGAGGTTGCGGCTTGCCTGCCAACGTCCGCAATGGCCTATTCCAACCGTTCTTCACTACCAAGATCTCCGGCACCGGCCTCGGCCTTGTCAGCTGCCGCCGCATCGCCAGCGAACTCGGCGGCGACGTGAGGCTCTATCCCCGCCATCGCGGTGGTGCCCGCGCCTTACTGTGGCTGCCGCTCGCGAAGACCTTGCCGGCCCCCACTGCAACTGCCGATAAAAGAAGCAAATGGCCCGCCACCAATTGCTGATCGTTGACGACGAACCGGACCTGCGCTGGATGTTGCGCGGATTGTTCGAAGATGCGGGCTACGAGGTGCGGGAAGCCGAGAACGGCAAGCAAGCGCTCGAGCTACTGCAACAATCTGCTGACTCGGGCCAACTGCCAGACGTCGTGCTCAGCGACATGCGCATGCCCGAGGTCTCGGGGCTTGAACTGCTGCGTTCGGTGCGCCGCCAGTTTTCCGATCTGCCAGTGGTCTTGCTGAGTGCCGTCGAGGACCTAGCGACCGCGGTCGATGCGATCAAGGAAGGCGCGTTCGATTACCAGGCCAAGCCATTCGACCAAGAGCGACTGAAACTGTCAGTAAACCGCGCCGCAGAACAGCACGCGCTGCGCCGCGAGGTGCAACAACTGCGCGACGCGCAGGCGCACACACCGCTCGACTTCGGCCCAAGCCGTGTCGCCCAAGACCTGCGCCGCACGCTCGAGATCGTGGCGCAACAAGACACGGTCTCGGTGCTGATCACCGGCGAGTCTGGCACCGGCAAGGAGATTGCCGCGCGCGCCATCCACCACTTGTCACCATTGCAGAGCGGACCGTTCGTTGCCATTGATTGCGGTGCGTTGCCGGAGCACCTACTCGAAAGCCAACTGTTCGGCCACGAGCGCGGAGCGTTCACAGGTGCCGACCGCAGCCGCCAAGGCCTGTTTACGATGGCGGATGGCGGCACGTTGTTCCTCGATGAACTCGGGAACCTGCCGCTGCCACTGCAAGCCAAACTGCTGCGCGCGCTGCAAGAACGTGTCATCGTACCGGTCGGCGGCAACAAGCCCGTGCCGTTCCGTGCCCGCCTGCTGACGGCCACCAACGCCGATCTGCAAGTCGACATTGAAGCAGGACGCTTCCGCGTCGACCTCTACCACCGCATCGCCGAGTTCACCGTCACCCTACCGCCACTTCGCGAACGCCCGGATGACATCACGCACTTCGCACGCGCATTCCTGGCGGAGGCCAACATCGAAATGGGCCGCCGGGTCGACGGTTTTACAACCGCAGGCGAACAGGCCCTGCGACGCTACTCGTGGCCCGGCAATCTGCGCGAACTACGCAACGCCCTGCGGCGCATGGTCATGATGGCGACCAACAGTGAACTCGACGAAGCCGACGTCGGCATCGCCACCGCCGCGACCCCAACCGCGACCGTCGCAGCCCCATCAACTTCGACCGACCCGGACCAGCCACTGGCCAAGCGGTTGCAGAATGCAACCGATGCGTTGGAGGCTGAGATCCTGACGCAGACGCTGGCAGCCTGCAATGGCAACAAAGCCGCCGCGGCCAGGACCCTGCGCATCGACTACACCACGCTGCACAGAAAGCTGAAGCGGCACCGTATTTCGGGCTCCTGAGTCACTACCTGTGGCACGCCTGCCATGGTGATGGCGCCAGATCCGCACCGGTAGTAGCCGCCGGCCCAAACACCAACCGCGGTGACATGGGCACGTTGCAAATCTGGAGGACTTGGCCCGTCGGTTGCTCTTATCTAGCAGACACTCCGGCAACCACTCGCGGCCGCTTCTTCACCTGAGAAGCGGCCGCGAGTATGTACTTCGCACTACTTCTCCCTGCAACCAGCGCGTTGCGTCGCACTCTTGCCTTACTATTGGCTCAGCATGCGCCTCTTGTTGCTGACCCTTGTTGCCCTGCCGCTCCTGTTCATCTCGTGCTCCAATTCGGAGGCGCGTGGTGATTCCGGCGGCTCTGCCGGGCGCGCCGGCTCGATGCGTGACAATGGCCACGCCACCCCGGCGATCAGCGCCCAGGTCGGCTCCAAGGAAAAGGCCCGCCTGATCCTCGACCACGACTTCGGCATCGTGCCCCATGGCGAACAGCGCGAGCACGAGTTCGAACTCGATCTATCGCTACTTGGCGAGCCGCACGTGCCGCTGCGAGTGCACCTTGAGTGTTCGTGTGGCAAGGCCGAGATCCGGCTACGCAAGCCCGATGGCACGGACCGCCCGATCGACGGCACCGGCTTTCCTCGCAACCTGCCTCAGGAAGACGAGCGGGCGATCATGCGGATCACGGTCGACACGCGGAAAAAGGAAGCGATCGATCTACCAAAGGCCGTCAGTCGTGGCTACATCCTGCTGCAGCCACTTGATGACACCACCGGCATGGCGCGGATCCGATGGGCGTTCCTCGTGCGCTTCGGCATCGATGCGCCGGTCGTGCTTCACCCGTTCGCGGCGATCGATTTCGGCAGCGTTGCGCAATCAATGACGGGCAAGAGGCTCACCACGCTTCGTGGCGATGACAACCACCCCAACGTCAAGTTCACATCGGTCAAGACCACCGACATAGACATCGAAGCGACGCTCGAACCTGATGAGGATCACGTCGTAGTGCGCGCCACCTGCTCGCCCGGTGCACTCGGCAACCACCGCGCGCTGATACTGGTGAAAACCGACATTCCGGACTACACGGTAGCGCTCGAAGTATCCTGGAAGGTCGTCCCGGATCTCGAGGCCTCGCCGATCGACAAGATCTCGATCTCAACACACCTCAACAAAGCACAGCCCGAGCGCATGATGCAGATGCAGTCGGTGCTGGTCACTGACCACAATCGTCACCGCAGTCCGGAGTTTGTGGTGCGTAACATCGTCGGGAATGACGGCCGCGACGTGACATCCCTGTTCGCGGTCACCCTGACGCCGGTGCCCAACAAGAACCGCCAGCAACGCATGGAAGTGCGCTACTTAGGCGGCCTACTCAATGGGGAACCGGCTGGTCCTACTTACTCCTTCCGCGGCAAAATCGTTTTGACCAAGAAAGGCGACGGGTCTGCGGACATCGCCCCCACACTGCCGATTGACTTGGTCGTATTCCAGTCTCGAACGCCATGACCCAAATGAACCTCGCGAGCAGCATGCTGCTCGTCACCGGTCTAGCCACGATCTTCACCACGTTCGCTCAGTGCGGCCCCGCGAAGGCGACCACAAACGCGCAGGATCCTCAGCACACCAAGAACGTTGGTGAGCAAGATCCCGTGCAGCCGCCGCCAGATGCGATCCGCATCCTGATCTCGGGTTTGATGCTCGGCAGGCTTGAGCCGTGCGGTTGCGCGAGTGGCCAACTCGGTGGTCTAGCCCGCCGCATGCAACACATCGGCGAGCAACGCAACTACGACCTGCTGCTCGAAGGCGGCAACATCGTTTCGGGCAGCAGCGAACTCGACAAGCAGAAGCTGTTCACAGCGGCACAGATTCTATTCACGATGGAGCGCAGCTACGACGCCGTCGGGGTCGGGTTGCACGACCTAGAACTGCCACTCGCCGACTGGAGTGACTTCCTACTCGGTGGCCCGGCAGTCGCTAGCAACCTGACCAGCACCGCCGAGGCGTGGCCTGCGAAGCCGTTTCAAGAGAAGATCATTCGCGACAAGACCGTTCGTATTGCGTCACTGCTGATGTCCGAACTGCCCGAAGCCCTGCGCAGCGAGAAGTCACACGTGATGCGCACCGACCCCGTGATCGCGTGGACAGGCGTCTTCGAAGGCCAAGCGGACACAATGATGCGCATCGCAATGGTGCACGGCACCGACGTGCAAATCCGAGGCATCATTCCAAAGCTCACGCCACGTCCCGACCTCGTCATTGGTGTCGATCCCGGCTACATCGAACCGGACGGAGCCGCCGCGCTGGTTGCTGGCGTGCCACTGGTGTTCACCGGCATTCGCGGCCGCGTCGTTCTCGATGCACGACTATGGCGCGACGGCGACACATCGCGCGTCGCGTGTGAAACTGTGCCACTCGCGGGCAGCCAGACGATCCCCGGCGGTGGTGGCGACCCGAACGTCAAGGAAGTGATCATGATGCACCGCATGAACGTCGCCGAGTCGAATGTGCTCGCGCTGATGGCTGAGCAGAAGCCCACGCCCAACGGCGACAGCTACGTCGGTACCACGCAATGCACGATCTGTCACCCGACCGCCGCCAAGGCGTGGGGAGCTAGCAAGCACGCGCACGCGTGGCAAACGCTGGTCGATGCAGAAGCCGACCCCAAGCGATATGGCTGGCCGGTAACGAAGTATCCCGACTGTGTCGGCTGCCACGTCATCGGCTACGGCGAGCAATCTGGCTTCAAGACCTACGAAGACACGCCGAGCCTCGCGAACGTCGGCTGCGAACGCTGCCACGGCCCAGGTAGCGGCCACATGATTAGCGGCGGCAAGAAAAAGATGGGCATCATCGGTGGCGTGCTCAAATCGGAAATGTGCGCGCAATGCCATGACTTCGAGCAGTCGCCCGATTTCCTCTATACCGATCGATGGAAACTGATCGAACACGGCCTCGAGCCGAAGTAGCCGTCACCATACGCGTGACGTAACAAGACTCCGACGTGTCGCCTGACAGGCTGTAGCGGCTACAGTCCTGCCATGGCTTCTCCATCTCGTCGTGACTTTCTGCTTGCCGGCGCTGCATTCGGCAGCGCCGCTGCCCTCGGAGCACAAAACGAACCGGTGCGCGCCCCGCTCCGCGCTCGTTCAGCCAACGCACGACTGCGCATCGGCGTCGTCGGCTGCGGCGGCAAAGGCTTCAGCGACATGCAAGGCTGCGCTCGCACCCAGGACATCGTCGCGATTTGCGATGTCGACGAGAACCAAGCCAAGCGGGCGCGTGTAAAGCACCCTGGCGCGACGTTCTATCACGACTGGCGCGACATGATCGATCGCGAGAAACTCGACGCGATCACCATCAGCACGCCCGACCACACTCATGCCGGCCCCGCCCTGATGGCAATGTCGAAGGGTATCCACTGCTTCGTGCAGAAGCCGCTAACGCACACTGTCGAAGAGGCACGCTTGCTGCGCGATGCCGCCCGCAAGAGTGGCGTGATCACGTCGATGGGCAACCAGGGCACCTGCCTCGATGGCCTACGCACCGCCGTCGAATGCGTGCGCGCCGGTGTCATCGGCAGCGTGCGCGAAGTGCACGTATGGACCAACCGCCCGGTCTGGCCGCAAGGCATCGACAAGCCAACCCACATCGACGCGATCCCGAAGGAACTGCGCTGGGATCTCTGGCTAGGCCCGGCAAAGTGGCGCAGCTACGCGGCCGGCAAGAAAGACACCGGCTTCAACGGCTACGCACCGTTCAACTGGCGCGGGTTCTGGGACTTTGGCACCGGAGCCCTCGGCGACATGGCCTGCCACATCGCCAACATGCCGTTCTTTGCGCTGGAACTCGACGCCCCGACCAAGATCGAGGCCAACTCCGAAGGCGGCACTGAGCAGACGGCGCCGAACCAATCGTCGATCAAGTTCCACTTCCCCAAAAAAGGCAACCGCGAAGCCGTCGTACTGCACTGGTACGATGGTGGCCGCAAGCCGGATGCATCGATCCTCGGCGACGAGGTCAAGCTGGCCCGCGGCGGATTTTTGCTGGTCGGAAGCGAGGGCAAGCTCTACTCACCGACCGACTACGGCGAGCGGTTCGACCTCTACCCACAGGAGAAGTTCAAGGACTTCACCCCACCCAAGCAGACGCTACTGCGTTCGCCTGGCATCCACGATGAATGGCTACAGGGCATTCTCAGTGGCACACAGCCAATGGCCAACTTCGAGTATGCCGCGCCGTTCACCGAGTCGATTCTGCTCGGCAACCTAGCGCTGCGTTCGGGCGAAACGCTCGAATGGGACGCAGCTAACTTGCGCGTCACCAACTCCGAACGGGCGCAGTCGTTCGTCTCGAAGGAATACCGACGCGGCTTCGAACTGACCCAGTTCTAGGTTGGGACCAGTTCGAAAGCGCGGCTAAGCCCGCGCCCTACTTCGGGGCGCCCTTGCAGTGCTGGTCGAGCCAGTTCGACATCTCCGCGAGGCAGTGCAACACGCTCTGCCTGCCGCGGTAGCCGTGACTCTCAAACGGCAAGAAGCACAACCGCGCGTTGCCGCCGTGGCCCTTGAGCGCGACGAACAAACGCTGGCTTTGGATCGGGAACGTGCCCGAGTTGTTGTCGTCCTGGCCGTGGATCAACAGGATCGGCTCATTGATCTTCGGCACGTGCATGAACGGCGACATCGCGAAGTAGATCTCCGGTGCCTCCCAGTAGGTGCGTTCTTCATTCTGGAATCCAAACGGCGTCAACGTGCGGTTGTAGGCGCCGGATCGCGCAATGCCGCAACAGAACATGTCGCTGTGCGCGAGCAGGTTCGCCGTCATGAACGCGCCGTAACTGTGACCGGCGACCGCAACTCGCTGCGGATCAATACAGCCTTCAGCTGTCAACGCCTTGACCGCCGCCTCGCCATTCATGCGCACCTGATCAATGAACGTATCATTGGCGGTACGACGCGGCCCGACGATCGGCATTGAGGCGTTATCAAACACCGCGTAGCCGTTGAGCAGCATGAACAGATGCGAACTGCCACGCAACCGCAGGTAGCGGTTCGGCGTCGCGCGCACCTGACCAGCATCACTCGCTTTCACGTACTCGCGCGGGTAGGCCCACACCAGGCACGGCAACTTGTCGCCTTCCTTGTAGCTCGGCGGCAAGTAGAGCGTGCCATTCATCGGCACGCCGTCTTCGCGCTCGTAACGCACCAACCGCTTCTTAATCAGCTTGGTCCACTTAGCCGCCGGATCATCGAACGAATGGAGCACGCGACGCTTGCCGGTCTCAGTGTTGATGTAGACCAACGAGGGCGGTTCGGTCTTGCTCTCGCTGCGAACCAGGAACTCGGTCGTGCCTGGACCAACGAAGCCCATGAACGTCTCGTGGCGGCCATCGGCTGACTCGAACACGCGCTGCTTCTCACCTGTCTTGACGACCCAATTATCGAGGAACGGGCGACTGCCCTTGGGCGACGCGCCGAGGCCAGACAAGAACAGTCGGCCTTCGCGTGCACGCAACACCGAACGGCCATCGCGAGTGCGCTCCGAAACGGTGCGGCCCGGATCGCCATAGACATCCTGCATCGAACGCTCATAGACCAACTCGCCAGACTGGCCGAGTTTGTTCATGTCGTGACGCCAGACACGTTCGGTGCGCGTCTTGCGATCGACCTCGCTGGCCAACACCACCTGGCCATCACCGCTGAACTGCACACCACCGGCGCGGTACTCGGTCCTGAACCAGAGACGCGGACTGCCCTTCGGCTCGGCGAGCATGAACACGAAGTCGCGGTGCGGCACCTTGTTCTTCGGATCGCCGTCGTCTTGAGCCTCGGCCCAATAAAGGGCGTGCTGCGCAGTCGCCAGCCAAGCGACGCGACGCGGCCCCTTCTTGACGCCACCGATCGGAATCGCATCCTGCAGGCGGTCCCGGCACAACTCCCGCTGCTCAACGCCGGCCATGTTCATAATCGTCGTCGTGCGCGGGAACCGGCTGACCGGCACCACATACGAGAACGGTCGCTGCATCACATCGGTCAACAGCAACGTGCCATCGGGTGACGGCGACACGCGCGAATACATCGCCGGCTTGCCGAGCGGCGTGACTGCTAGCGACCCAGCATCGACGACGGCGAGTTGGCTACTGCCGTAGTACTCAAGCAAGTCTTCGTCATGAGTGTTCTGCAGCAAGTCCTGGTAGGTGCGCACCTGCGCGACCAAACCACTCTGCGTTTGCTGCACCACCGGCCCCTTCGGCACGCGACCCTTAATCGGCCGCGGCCCGGCAACAACGGAACGCACCAAAAGGCTCTTCTGGTCGGGCAACCATTGCACGGCGCCAC
>CALCZA010000078.1 GCA_937906475.1 uncultured bacterium | reverse complement strand
CTTCACGCTCACAGCACGGATTGCAGACATGCCCCTGACATCCAAAGACAACGGGTTATGGCCATCGAACTGGCTCGGCCTCTCGATTCTAGCCAAGCACTCGAATCCCAAAGTCGGCATCACTAGCAAGGGACCCTACAACTCTGAGATCAGCCTCTTCCTGACAGCCGCCGGAAGCATGAGGGGCGGGAAGGACTTCCCCGACTTGGCCGGTAGCAACAAGAGCGTTGCCACATTCTCAGGAGATCACCGCTGGCTCAGATTGGTTCGGCGCGGACCTCGATACCAGTCATTCACCTCAGCGAACGGCAAGACATGGCAACTGGCCGATGAACGCTTCGCCAGCCAATCCGCCAAGAGTGTCTATGCGGGCGTCTGCTTCCGTTCAGGACCGAACAAGAGCCGCAGTCTGTTTCGGGGCACGCTCGATCACATACGACTGGAAAACGGCACACCCAAAGAGTTGCGGGCAAAGCCAAGAAGAGCAGATCTCAGTCTTGCGAATCGCATCGCTGCACTGGTGCAAGCCGTCAAGGATCCCGAAGTCCTATACGCAAGGAGCCCATCCGAGGGAATGTTCCAGTCCAACGACCACGGCGAGACCTGGCTCGCTGTGAACAGCGGAATCACAAGTCCTGATGCCATGGCAGTCCGCTCCATGGCAGTCCATCCAGAGAACAGTTCCATCGTCCTGCGCGCCGGCGGCAGCGTCATCGACGGCAAGCTAAAGAGCGGCCTCTGGCGCAGCATAGATGGCGGTGGATCCTGGAAGCTGGTGACGCGCGACATTGACTTTGATGGCCGCGGCCCCACTACGCTGTTCGGCGAAGTCGTGAAGTTCTGCCCCCTCGACCCAAGTCTTGTCGTCGCCGCCGGGGAAACGAAGGGCCTATTCATCAGCCGAGATGCCGGCGAAACCTGGAGCAGCGCTGCGCTGAGTGGCGAGCGCATCACGAGCATGGCGTTTAGCCCGCAGCCAGACGCACGTTCCAAAGCGCCAATACTGGTAGTTGGCACCATTGCCGACAGTGAGCTAGAGGCTGTCGGATTAGGCGAGCCAGTAACGCCCATGCAGGCACCCGGAAGGATCTACTGGATCAAGCTTCCGACCGATGCTCCGGTGATCAAGCCTACCAAAGTCTGCGAACTGGAAGAGTTCGGCGTCACCAACATGGTCTTCGACACCGAGCGAAACTTCATGAACTTCGCCACCACCCGAGGCATCTACTACACGTGGGTCCACTGCGCCTACTATGCAAAGCGTCAAGTCGGGACATCAGCCGACAGGTTGTTTACTGCCATTGGAACTCGGCCGTTTGACAAATGGAGCAAGCTCACCTGTGCATCACCACTCTCAGGCGAAGAGCAAAGTCCGATCTACTTCACCACGAAGCGAAGCCGCAGTTGGTCGGCTCTATCGAAGGAGTCTCGGGCTAGCGGTGACCGCGAGGATCTGGCCTTGAATGCGGGCATCTCATGCCTCCTGCCGGCCGCTGGGAATAACGACATGCTCTTCCTCTGCAACCGCCACGGAGTATTCAAGACCGCGGACAATGGCAAAACCTACAAGCTCGTCTTAAGCGCTAAGCAAAAGTGACCAAGCCTGCGTTGCGGCACCGACCCAAGGCCACGGCCAACCAACTAGGCGGCCGTCTCGATCAACGGTCAAGCGCCAGCGAAGTCCTCGCTATTTGAGGGCGGCGCCGCAGTAACAACTGGCAGGCGCTTCAATGTCGGCGCGAGCCCACGCCTTATCGACGCGAACCTTCAAGGCCGACGCTTCATCGAGTTTGCCCAATTTTGCCAGTGACTGCTGAAGGCCAAGCAAACTCCAAGCGTTCTCCTTGTGCTTCGTCAGGTCTTTGCGGTAACTGACCTCGGCGCCAACAGCATCGCCGCTGGCGAGTTGGATCGCGCCAAGCACATGACGCAAAGGAATCATCCATGCAGGTGGCTCGGTGTAGATGAGGTTGTGCTCGATCTCAAGAGTCTCCGTCAGCAGTTCGATTGCCGCAGCAGCATCGCCCTCTCGCCAGCACGCCTCGGCTTCGGCGATCTGTCGCGCAACGCCCAATACGGTTGTGGCGGGATTGAAGGCAATAACCCAGTCCTCGGGCACGTTCGCGATGGCCGAATCAAGCTCGGCCAGTTCAAGACGAGCTTCTTTTGCCCGGCCGAGATTGGCAAGGGCAACGGTGCGCGCGTAGCGGCGGATTGCGCGGCTAGCCTTGCGGAACGCAGCGTAATCAGGATACGCCACAATCTCTTCCCACATGCCAAACCGCACGTAAACGTGCAACCGCAGCGCGCTGGCGCCATCCATATACTGAGGCATCTGAGCAATGGCTTCATCTGAGATCAGTTGCTCCACTTTGGCCACGTAATCGAGCGCCAACGCCTTGCGCCCCTCCATCATCGCACCGAAGGTGCAGAACTCGATATTGTGGGCGTAGTAGTTCAGATAAAAAGTCGGCTTCTTGTATTGGCTGAAGTAAGCGTGATCCAAGGCCACCGCTCGCTCATTAGTGGTCACGGCGTCCGCATAACGCCCGACGTTGGCGTAGATATGCGACGGCATGTGGACTAGATGCCCGCTGCCTGGCATCAGGCTGCCGAGAATGTCAGCGGACGGAATGCCACGCTCAGCCTTGCCAGACGACTCGACCATATGGATGTAGTAGTGGTGTGCGCCGGGGTGCTCGGGCGACATTTTGATGCAAGCTTCCAGGAGTGCGACGATCTCCAGAGACTTCTCCACTGGCTCGTAATCTGGTGTCCAGTAGTTCCATGGCTGCAAGAGCATCAACGACTCTGCGTAGAGCACGCCAATGTCGGTGTCTTGGCTTGCCCGACCCCAAATCTTGCCAATCGCATCGCTATAGGCCTCATCCAGATGG
>CALCZA010000077.1 GCA_937906475.1 uncultured bacterium | reverse complement strand
GCGTCGCTCAGAAGCGTCGGCAAAATGCGACGATCGCATTCTCGCAACAACGACCCCAACCGCTCCGTACCATCGAGCAGTGCTCGAACAGTTAGGTGTGCGTATTCGCAACCCGTCGCAATCCAAGGACGGTTCGGGCGAGCGCGCCCCGACCCAACGCGACGACGTAACGCGTGAGTTGTCGCCCATGCCATCGACAACAGGAGAGTTTCTTTCTGCGATGCGCAAACTTGGCAAGCCCGTTGCTCCTTAGCGTTCGTGACCAACAACAGCCGCAACGACCTCTCCGACACGACCAGCGAGTTTTACACCGAGCAGAAGTGGTGTGACGACTGCAACAGCTACGTGCGCTTCATGATGAGCATCAACCACTCCTACTGCGTCAACTGTGGCGGCCGCGTGCGCCTCTTCAGCAACAACGACTCCGTCACTTTCCAAGAGACCGTGCAACGCCACAAGTGGCAAGCCAGCTAAGGCTTGCCCGCCGCACCCGCAATTACGAGATAGACTTCGGTAGCCCTCGAACCCGCCTCGAGCGCCCGACAATCTGATCCCCGTACACGGCCCGTCGGTCTCCTCCCGGCGGGCCGGTTGCGTTTGCTGGTCGTTGTTTGAGTATTCATGCCTAGGCATGACGCCAGTCGCCCTGCAGGTACGGCCGGATCCTCGCAAAATCCTGCCGAAGCCCTGCACCCAATGCAAGAAGGCCTGCCGCGTCAGCGACAGGCCTTCTTGCATTGCGGGAGGAGGCGACGATCTAGAACAGATCGAGGCGGCCGCCGCGGGTTGCGGCAGCACCTGCCGGGGCACCGCCATCCCAGACAAACCACTGCGAGTAAAGCGCCAAGCCCGCCAGGGAAGGAGCGCTCGGCAGGACAACTCTCACCGTGCCATAACCAGCACCAGCGACACCGGCGGGGCCACTGAGGGTCCACGGAATCAGTAGTTCGGAACCGCTAAAACTGAGGTTGATCCAAACACCGGTCAACTGACTCAGGCCCGGGGCCATGCCCAACACCAGCGTCGACGGGGCACCACCGACTGCGTTGTGCACACCAACCTTGAAGTCGACGTTGCCGAGGTTGCCAGGAATGTTGCTCAGCAGAACCGGGAAGCGACCACCGGAACCAATCGTCGGGATGCCGTTCTGGTTGCCAAGTTCCGAAAGAATCTGGCTACGCAGAGTCGGCCGATCGAACGGCGGCAGGCTGTTCGCCACGCGCGGGTCAGTCAGACCATTGGTCAAAAAGTTGATCAGGTCGTTGGCTTCGTTTGGCGGCACGTTTAACGGGATAATCTGCTGATCCTTGTTGGCAAGGTTCGGACCACCGCCGAGGCGGTAGAACGTGAACACATCACCAATAGAGGTGAATTGGCCGGTGTGCATGAAGGTGTCCCGCAAGCCAATATTGCGCAGACTCGGAGTCTTGAAACGGCCAGCACCCCCGGCGTTACCGGTCACCGCTTGACGACCGGTGTCCTCAGCGATCGGGCGTAGCCCCAGGTTGTGAAACTGGTCATCGGAGAAGAGGCCGGTCGTGTGACAGATCACGCAACGGCCCGGCCCCATGAAGACGTTGAGGCCGTTCGCCTGCTGCGGCGTGAGCGCACCAGGGTTGCCGGCGACAAAGGCATCGTAAGGCGTCTGATCCGGAACCAACGTGCGCTCGTAGGTCGCAATCGCCATCGCAATGCGAGCGGCCGTGACGGTCGGCGTGCCGAAGGCAGCTTGGAACAGGTCCGGGTAGGTGGTGTTGCCAGTAACGGCGGCAGCCATGTCGCCAGGCAAGTTGGTCGCCAAAGCCATCGGCTTGACACCCTGCAGCTTGCTGACGGATTGCGCGAACGTGCGCGAATCGTGCGCCATCTCGACCGACGACAACATCGGACCAAATACTTGGTTCTCGAGAGCTCCCCCGGATGGGATCAGCGTGACGCCCGTGTCCGGATCGACGAAGTTGCCGCGAGCGCCTCCATCCCAGAACAAGTTCGAGAACCATGCGCCGGTCAGAAACGAAGGTGAGGCGCGGCCGGTAACCTGGCGGCTGAAGCCGAAGCCCAAGTCAGGCATGTAGTCATTGGCCGCATCACTGCGGATGATGCCAGGCGAAGCGAACACATCGTCGCCAGTGTTGAGCACGCCATCGGCCCCGACACCGCGCACGCGGCGAGTATCGCCACCACCAGCCGAGAACGTGTGGCAGGTACCACAAGCAACGCGGTTGTTTGAAGACATCTGCTCTTCCCAGAACAGCAACTTGCCAAGGATGGCCTTCTGCGGCGTGATCGGGTTCTGAGCTGGTACCGGCTGCGGGGGAAGGGGCTGCGGCGGGCCGCCGCCGCCACCGCCACCGCCGCCACCACCACCACCACCACCTTGAGCGGCCACGGCTGCTGAAAGGGCTAGGAGAGCTAGTATGCGCATAACAGGACTATGGGGCCGAGTAGTGTATCCGCCCGCCGACAAGGATGTGTCAGGGACATCTAGAGCAACGGACGAACACGCTCATGGCACACAACTGGATCACCATAACTACCGGCCACCAGAGCCCGCCCGACGGTGCCTAGCTTCCCGATGCCGCCTTGCGGACGCCACTTCTAGACGAACGGTCCACCTTGATGGCGATGGGCCCCGACGCAGGAGCGATCCCAGCCTTGGCGCGTGCCATCTTCGCGGCTGAGGCCGAATTGTGGAGAAGTTTCAAGCGATGCGATAGCAAGTCGGTGAATTGCTTCTTCACGTCAACCCCGCCCGCGCGGCGGTAGCAGCGGCGAGCTCGACCGGCAGCGCCTTGCCGACGGCACGCATCGCCGCGAGCAATCCACGCCGACGGATCCCACGGATCCACCCAAGCCAACTGGCGAAAAGTTATATCGGCGGCCGCAAGCTTGCCGGACAGCAACTGCTGGAGACCTTCGCGGAATCGATCCGCACGTTTGGGAGCCGCTAGACGCTTGCGCAATCGCGCGCAGAGATAGGCGGCCGTCGTCAACAGAGCCGTAACTTGCAGGCTCAAAAGTGGCACTTGTTGCCCTTCCACGGGGGTCTCGAGCACGAAGCGCGAAACTAACCACCAGTCAATGAAGGTCCACAGGGCGACAGTTGCACCCGCACCCAACCAGAACCGGCCGCTGCGTAAGAACAGCCAGGCAAATGCCTGACCGACTACAAACACCAGCACGTTGGCCATCACCGAGTCGACGAACACGAGCCAAAGACTACGCAGAACGCACACTCGGGGCTACCGTGCTTCTCCCCGATGCCATTGTCAGGTCGCCTCTATTTGTTGTTCACGCCGGAACTGTGCCGGCACGATCCGTTCGAAACCCTGGACGCGGCGCTGGCACAAGGCGTCGACCTCGTGCAATGGCGTAGCAAGAAGCCGGATCGCGATGGCTTCGAACAGACGCGCGCGATTTGCCGCAAGCACAAGGTGCCGCTGCTAGTCAATGACGACGTCATGCTGGCGCTGCGCAGCGAAGCCGCCGGCGCCCACGTCGGCCAAGATGACATGCCGCTGGATGCAGCTCGCAAACTGATGTTTGGCCGGCTGTTTGGCGTCAGCACACACGACGTGGCGCAGATTGAGGCCGCGGTGAAGTCTCACGCCAACTACATCGGGTTCGGTCCGTGCTTCCCATCGACCTCGAAGGGCTACGACGAAGGCCTCGGCATGGAAGCGGTGGCGACAGCGGTGCTGAAGTGCCACGAACTGAATCTACCGATGTTCGCGATCGGTGGCATCACACCAAAGAACCTGCCCGAGTTGTATGCGCAAGGCGTGCGACGCGTCGCCGTCAGCAGCTACGTGTTGCAGCACGAGAGCGCGGCGCAAGCGGTGCGCGAGCTACGCGTCGCGCTGCCGTAGCGCGTTCAAAGTAGCAGCATCGCGTCACCGAACGAATAGAACCGGTAGCGTTCGGCGATCGCTTCGCGGTACAGATCGAGCGTTTCCTGGTGACCAGCAAATGCAGCGACCAGCATCAACAGCGTCGATTGCGGCAAGTGGAAGTTCGTCAGCAGTCCGTCGACAACACGGAACTCGAGCCCCGGATACATGAATAGATCCGACGAGCCGCTCGCCGCGATCACGGTGCGATCGGCCGTCGCGCACGTCTCGAGCGTGCGGCAACTCGTCGTGCCGACTGCAACCACGCGAGAACCGCGGGCGCGCGCCTTCGCCACCGCCACGGCAGTCGCCTCCGGCAAGTGATAAGCCTCCGAGTGCATTTGGTGATCGGCGACCACTTCGGCACGCATCGGCGCGAAGGTGCCCTCGCCGACATGCAAAGTGACGTAGGCCGTCTCGACACCGCGATCAGCTAGGCGCTGTAGCAACTCAGGCGTGAAATGCAGGCCCGCCGTCGGCGCCGCGACGGCACCGGCTTCGCGAGCGAAGACCGTCTGGTAGCGGGCGCGATCGTGCGCGACATTTTCTTCTGCTGGACGATCGATATATGGCGGCAGCGGCGCGCGACCACACCGCTCCAACGCCTCGACAATCTTGCCGTCAGCAGCCGCGAGGCGCAGCCGCCAACGCCCACCACCGAGCGCTGCCAAGAGTTCGATCGTAACCGAACCGTCTTCCATCGGCAGGCGATCGCCGACGCGCAGCTTCTTCGACGGCTTGACGAACGCTTCGCCAATGTCATCGACCAGACTCAGCAGCAGGCATTCCACCCCACCACCGGTCGCCCGGCGGCCACGCAGCCGCCACGGACGGACCCGAGTATCATTGAGCACCAGCAAATCGCCGGGCTCGAGGAACTCGGGTAAATCTGCGACCACGCGGTGCTGGTTGCTGCGATTTGCCCGCTGGTGCACAAGCATCTTAGCCTGGTCACGTGGCTCGACCGAGCAGCTGGCAATCAGCTCCGGTGGCAAGGCAAAGTCGAACTCCGATACGCGCATCGGCCCGCGTCATAGCCGGTCGCGCGCCGGTATGCCACGGCCGTCGTGGAAGCCGTGTAAACCGCATACGACTTGCCGGAACGCAATCACCCGGCGACCATAGCCCGCATGCAGCAACGCGTTCGCCCCCAGACCTTCGGTCCCTACGCCTACGTGGCCTTCACATGCCTACTGACATCCTGCAGCGGCGGCGGCAACAGCCCGCTGGCCAGCAACCTGCCGCCGGAGATGCTGGTGTGCCGCGCCCGTGTCGATGCCGCCCACCGCTACTCCGAAGTGGCGCTGCGCACGACCCGCAACTTGGGCACCAGCCGCGTCGGCGATCGCACCGGCCCGGAACGGCACGCCCGCCTGCACCCCGACGGCGTTCGCGTGGTGTTTTCGCGTGAACGGTTCAACAACAACCCAGACAGCCGCGAGCTCTACCTATCAACGATCGACGGTTCGATCGCCGAATTGCGACTGACCGTCAACTCGGAGCTCGACGATGGGCCCGTGTGGTCGCCCGATGGCAGCCGCATTCTCTACGCGAGCGAAGAGAACGGTGCCTCAGGACTATGGACCAGCAGCAACACTGGCGGCGACGGCGGACCGTTCTTGCCGACCCCCAGCGGCTTCGAAGACAGCCAGCCAGACTGGAGCACGACCACCGACAACATCGTGTTCAGCCGCCGTAACAACACCGGCAAGCATGCTCTATGGTTAGTCAACGGCAGTGGCTTCGGCGAGATCCCGCTGACCGACGGTGGCCTTACCGCGGGGCCCGACAGTGGCGATCACGAACCTGCGTTCTCACCAGACGGCACGATGGTCGTGTTCGTGCGTCGCTCCAGTGCGGACGCGAGCAAGCTATTCGTCTGCGAAGTTGCGACCGCGATCGTGACCGAGGTGTTCGCGCCAACTGGCTATGTCGCGCAACCGCGCTACTCACCGGCGATGGACCGCTTTTGGTTCGGCCTCGCCGAACCCGGCGTCGGCCGCCAGACGCTGCGATTGGCGCACCTGCCGGTTACTGGCGGATCGGCGACACTGCTGTGGCCGGATGAACGGTGGCAACTCAACGGAATCGACTTCCTGCCGGTGACGATTCCGACCGAGATCCCCGACACGGAAAAACGGCTCGACGTGCGTGACATCTCAATGCAGATCGCGATAGCGCGCAACTCATTCGGATCGTTGGCGCAACTGAGCGACGATGATGACAACGAGTATTACCTGCAGACGGCCGAAAGCGGCAACCGCCAGGTGGCAGCGCTCAACTGCCGCTTCGATCTGCCGATCGAAGATCCCGAAGACATGCTCGAGGTGCGCGTACGTGCGATCGTGCAGTCGTCACGCATTGACGGCAACAGCGTGTTCCGCATGTCGATTCGCAACCTCACCGACAACCGCTACGACACGGTGGTCGAATTGACACCGACGTCGACGAGCGAGCAGTTGATGGAGTTCCGGACCTCGAGCCTTCGCCACATCACGAAGGAGAAGGTGCTGCAATTCACGGTCATTGCCGATCTTGACGACGGCGACTACGCCGATATCTGGATCGACATGGTCGAAGTGGTGCTGGTGCCGCGCCAAAGGCCGTAGCGCCTCAACGCCCAATCGGGCCCGAGAACCGGGGGAAAGAAGCTAATAGCCCCAGCGATTCAAATCGAACAGCAAGCCCAAGCCACCACCGATCAACGCACCGCGGTCACGACGACCTCGCTGGTTCCCGATGATCGCGCCAACCCCAGCACCGACCACCGTGTTGACTGGGAACCGGGTGCCGCGTCGACGCGCGCCATAAACACGGCGGTTGTAGAGGTAATCGTCGTAGGTCGAGTAACCGCGACCTGAATTGACGTAGACGACGGATGGCTGCGCCGGGACTTGTACTTGCCGAGGCACGTCGACCTCGACAGTCTCGATCAGCGTGCGGTAAGTCGGCACCGAGGTGTCCTCGTCGTAGCGGCGCGCAACGCCGCTGAGCGCGGCAGGCGACTGGTCGCGATCCGCACGGCCGGCATCCGCTGCCTCCCGACCGGTAGCCACCGCCGACTGCTCAACCGGCAGCAGCGGAACCAACTCAGCCCGCGTGAACGTCGGCGGCGTCGCACAAGCCACTGCCGTCACCGCCACCATCAACATCGTATATGCGCGCATCTGCAACTCCGTTGGCAAGCTTCTCACTAGTAGTTTGGCACAATGCGCATGATCCAGTCACGCGCTTCGGACATCGTCGAAGTAACCGAGTGGTTGTGGGTCTCGCCGGGGCCAATGATCTGGACCTGGGCATTGGTATCGTCACCAATCGGGACCTTCTCGAGGTCGAGGAAGCTGACCTGGATGCGAACCTGCAGTTCGCGCTTGCTGACGTTGCGAATCGGCACGATCAGCTTGAGTTGGTTGGAGCCTTCGATACGGCGCACACCGGCGCGACCAACACGCAGTCCTTGACGCAGTTTGGCGTTGGTGACGACGACATTGGCGACTTGCTCAGCATCATCTTCGATCGGGAGCGCAGCGTACGGCGCAACCGAATTGCACGAGGCCAAGAACATGATCGCCAACAGGCAAGAGAGCGGTAAGAGCTTCTTCATAAGACTATTTGGGTGGAAAGGTGCTGAGCGCAAATCAGGATTGGACAGAACGCTTACTGAACGGGCCGCACTTCGCTAACGCCCGCTGCAACCAAGGCCAGATCGCCAACACCGTCCAGCTGGAACGTGCAACTAGCGCCGCTGCCGCCGACCAACTTGGCCGAACCAAGATTCTGCCAGTCAGGGTTACCGAGGGAACCATTGTTGCCAATGGAGAACTTCTTGAAGCCGGACGCGACGCGGCGCGAGATGCGCACTTCGACAAACCACTTGCCGCCAACGCCTGCCCACTTACGCATGACGACCGGCTGGCGAAGCGTGAAGAACACCTTCTTCGCAACGGCCGCCTTGGCCTTGTCGACGAGCTGGGTGATGAAGGCTTCCGAGCGATCTGCCGAGTAGCTCTCGGGCTTGTCACCAGGCACGGAGAACGTTTCTTCGAGCATCACCGTGCCCTCGATCAAGTCCTCCACCTTGACGGCAACCTGGACCGAGCCACCCTGCATGTGTTCGGGCCTTGGCCCGCGGGTCGGACGCGCCTGGTTGGGCTTCTCGACCATCGAGCGCACCGTCAAGGGTTGCCAATTAATGACGACCCGGTGCGAAGCGATCAGTTGGTGGCCTAGTTTTTCGCGCTCGGTGCGCTCACTCTGCGGCGCCACCTTCACGCCGGCGCCGCGGCTAACGATCTTGACGGCACCACTACGCCGCAGGTAATCACCGATCTTCGGCCCCTCAAACTGGCCCTTACGGCGATCGAATGCGCGGCCGGGGCCATCCTCTTCGTAGCGTTCGTGTTGCCAACTGCGCAAGCCGTTGTCGATCAGTTCGATGACCAACTCCGACTCGAGTTGCTGCAGGCTGGCGACCAACGCGCGCACGGTCACCTCCCAGTTACGGTCGTCAACTTTGCCCTTTTTGGTTACTTCGTACTCTCGCACGAAGCCGCTGATTTGCTGCTGCACCCAATCGCGCTCAAGCTCCTCCGAACCGTCAAAGAAGCCCGCTTTGGCGCCGTCTTCGTGCTCGCTGACAATCGACAGCCGACTGCGAATCGATGGGCCGCGTGCGACCTCAACTCCCTTCGCCTTGGCGACGGCATCTTCGAGCGCCTGCGCCAGCGCCACGCGGTAACTGGTCGCGTGACCAAAGCCCTCTCCCCACTCTTCTTGATCAGCTACAATTGGCTTCTGAGCGCCTGCGGCAACAACCGGCTTTAGGTCCTGGGCGGCGATCCCGGCAGCGAGAACGGACAGAAGTAGGATGCTCGTCTTCATAGTGTTATGGCTAGCGATTAGGAGCCGTTGGGCGACGTCGGACGCGCAAGCGCAGAAAATGCGCCGCTGTTGCAGCGAGTCACTGCTGAAGAGCGAAAGGGGGTAGCGAAGGCACTAGCAGCCAAGTTTCGCCGGAGGCTGAAACGCTCACTTGCAGATTGTGTTGCAGCCGGGGCAAGCCATTGCCGCGACCGTCAACAAACTCGACGAGTAATTCGTGCTCGCCAGGTGGAACATCGGCTGCAAACACCTGAACCGTCGATGGCAAGGTCGGCCAATAACGGACATCGGCCGCCGTCGCCGTCAGCGCACTCAAAAGCAGTAAAGCACCGCCGGCAATCACCTGAGCGTTGTCGGTGTTTCGGTTGCCACTTCGCTTATTGAGCCCGTTGACCAGCAAGACCTTGCCGGCAATATTGGTCGACGTCTTAAAGACCGCCTTGCCCTGACGAATACCTTCCATCGCGGTGCCACCGAGGGTTCGCGCTTGGTAATCGACGTCACTGAGAATGGTCGATCGGCCGAGCAACTTACCGTTGATCGAAACCTGCGCCGCAGCCGCTGGGTGGCCTTGCGAACGAAACCGCGCCAACTGTTCCTGAGCGCCATCTGCGTATTTCTCGGGACCGAGGCCAATCGGGAACAGCAGAACCAGATTGCCCTTGGTCGGATTGGCCAGCAGAGGGTTGTTGGCGACGCCGCGCGACTCGTGCGCAATCGCAAACGTATTCGCGACGCGCGCCTCTTCGAAATAGCCATCAGCACCAGAACCGCCATAGAGCTTGCTCATGCGACCAGCCATCCAAAACAACAGCGCGTTATCGGCCTGGTATTTCTCGTCGGCGACTTCGGCATCCATCAGAATGCCACGCTTCAACGCCGCACGCGCATTGTCGGGTTCGCCCTTCTGCAGGTAGCAGTAGGACAAGTAGAAGGCATTCATCGCCTTCTCGTAGGAGTCACCCTTGTAGGTCTTGCTGCTCTCGCTGCCGACGATTGCCGCCGTCGCTTCGCTGCCAGTAGTCGCCCACGTGCCCATGATCTGCGCGGCACCTTGGAAGGCTATGCGCGCCGCATCCACGTCCCCCAACGCCAACTCACACTGCCCTTTCACGTTCATCACGAGGGCCAGGTTCTCAACCGCACCTTCGACAACCTCCCTCTCAGCGAATTCTTGGACCGCCGCGTAATGACCCGCGAGGTAGCTGGACACGGGGACCTCCGGTTGCGAAATGGCGCAACCGGCAGCCGGGATGGCCGCCAGCATGGCCAGCAGCGCAGAGCGCAAGGACGAGGAACGTGGCACGTTGGGAGTTGTGTGGTCGCGAAGGTTTGGCCCCGAGGGATTCCCCCCAGCGAAATTAGCGCCAGGAGGATTATCGCCCTGAGGCTGAACCCTCGACAAAACTAACGATTGATGACGGACTTCTCGGACTCCGTCTTCATCTCGTAATCGTTGGTCCAGACCAACTCACTGGTCACCAGGTCCGTCAACTCGAACGTCACCAGGATGTAGGACGACTTTAATTTGCCTGCGAGGCGGTCACGACTCTTCATCGAGCCCTTCAGAACGAAGTCACTACCGGCGAGCTTGCGGTTGTTTTCACCGGAAACCTGACCGCGCTCCTTCATGCGGCGCTCTGCATCGACCAGGTCATTCGCATTCGCCGAGCGATCGAGGATCTTGACTTGGCCGCGGAACGCCTTGAACAGGTCCGTACGCAACTTGGTCAGGACCAGCGTCTTGTCGATGGTATCAGAGCTATCGTTGACCATCTCGTAGATGAAGAACGACGCGCGCGCGCCGTCGCGCGACGGTGCCAGGATGCCGTATTCCTTGATGTCGGCAGCCATTCGCGTCGCCATCGTGCGGATATCCATGCTCTGCAACCCGGTGCCGGTAACGGAGTCGGCGGCGTCGGGATTGACGCGAGTATCACGGGTGCTACCACATGCGGTAAGGAGAAGGCCGAGCAGGCCAACGGTAACGGAGCGGGTCAACATGAGTATTTGCGTTCGAGGTCTGCGGCCGAGCGAACCTTCGTGGCACGACCTGTGTCTGTAGATTCTGCCCCAAGCGCACTACATTGCGAAGCGTTCCGCTAAGCATCTCGAAAGCAAAGAAGAACAAGCATTGGCGGTTGGCGCATTGCTCCCATAAACTGCGGGGGAGCCGAAACCGTGCCCGCATCCACCGTCCTAGTAATTCCTGCCTACTGTGAATCCGGACGCGTCGGCGACGTCGTGCGGGCCGTTCGCCGACAGGTCTTGTCCGGAAAGATGCCCGCAATCGATATCCTGGTCGTCGACGATGGCAGCCCCGACGGCACCGCGATGGAAGCTCAGGCCGCCGGCGCACGTGTCGTTCGCCACCCATTCAATCTCGGCTACGGCAGCGCCCTACACTCCGGCTACTGCACGGCGAAGCGCTCCGGCTATCAGCGCGTCTTGCAGATGGATGCCGACGGCCAGCACGACCCAGCAATGCTCGTGCGCCTGATCGACGCGCTCGACCAAGGCGCCGACGTTGTTTTGGGCTCGCGCTACCTCGCCTCCGATGCGCCGCAGAGCAGCCTATCTCGCCGCGTCGGCACCCGCCTGTTCTCGTGGATCGCGAGTCGCTGGCTCGGCACCCGGATCACCGACCCAACTAGCGGCTTCCAAGGATTGTCCGAACGAGCCCTCGCCTCGGTCGTCAATGACGGCTTCCCCGAGGACTACCCCGACACCGACATGCTGGTGCAACATCACCGCGCCGGACTCGTCGTGCGTGAAGTTTCCGTCATCATGCACGAACGCATCGGCGGCTTGTCGATGCACCGCGGTGCCCGCATCGCCTACTACGGTTACAAAATGCTGCTGACGTTGCTGATGATGCCTATTCGTCGCGCGACGCCACTGCGCACTCCCGATTCCGTTGCGAGGGTCTCATGATCGCCGAACTCTTTTGCGCGCGCCTGCAAGACCTCGACCCCATGCACGAACGGCAACAGTTCGTCGCGATCGCCGGCGCGATCGCCATCATGCTGATCGTGTTCGAGTTGGTTCGCCGCCGCAAGCTGCGCGAAGAGTACTCTTGGGTCTGGGTCGCCACGTCAATCACAATCGTGGTGCTGGCACTCAACCAGAACCTGCTGCTGACTCTGACCAGATGGATCGGCGCTGCGAGTTCGGCCTCGACACTGTTCTTCGGGGCGATCATCTTCTTGATCGGATTGGCCGTGCAGTTCTCGATTCGCCTCAGTCGCCTCACCCTTCGGCAGCGCACACTCGCACAGCGCCTGGCACTGCTCGAAGAAGAACTCACCGACGTGCGCAAGCAATCACGCGTCGAGCGCAAGACTACGGCAGCTCGCAAGAGCCACAGCGACGAAGTCGCGTGAGCCACGACGCCGTCGCTACGCTGGCCAATCAGGTCAAGCGCGAGTTCCGTCGCCGCCTGATCGAAGAGCAACTGCCGCGCATCACGCGCTGTGCCGAACTCCTTGGCGACGAACGGGTCTGGCAGCGACCGTCACCCAACACTAATTCCGTTGGCAACCTGATCCTGCACCTGTGCGGCAACACCACGCAATGGATCACGGCACAGTTCACGGAACTCAGCGATCAACGGTTGCGCGACGCCGAGTTCGCCGCCGAACGCGGATTGTCGGTCGCGCAGTTGTCGGCACGACTGCGTGATGTCTACACGACGGCGTGCGACACCGTCGACACCGTCACCACCGAGCAACTGCTAGCCAACCGCACCGTGCAGGGCTATGCAGAGACCGGCTTGTCCGCGATCTTGCACGTGCTGGAGCACACGTCGGGCCATGCCGGCCAGATCTATGCGTGGACCAAGCAAACGACCGGCCTCGATCTGAAGTTCTACGATCAGTAGCGCAGACAGCGCGGCACTGCACTGCACTGCACTGCGCTACACTGCACGGCACTGCACGGCACTGCACGGCACTGTGGCGCCCAGCACAACGAGTTCTCAGGTGACCGATTGCGTCGTGCGGCCCCAGCGCTTGACTGCGCTGCGCAACAGGTCGAGCTTGATCGGCTTGGGCAAGAAGTCATCCATGCCGGCATCCATGCAGGCGTCGCGATCGGCCGCCAGCACATTCGCCGTCAACGCCAGAATCGGTAAGTCGACGTAGTTACCACCGAGTGCACGAATCGCGCGAGTCGCCTCGAACCCATCCATTTCGGGCATCTGGCAGTCCATGAAGACCAGCGCGTAGTCATTCCGCTTAACGAACTGCAAAGCCTCGCGGCCATCGACGGCAAAGGTCACGTCGCAACCGATGCGCTCCAGCATGCCGATGATCACACGCCGATTGATCTCGTTGTCCTCGGCGACCAACACCGACACATTGAGACTGAGTTCATCAATGTTGAGGGTGGCCGACTCCTCGGCCATCGATCTGACCGCCTTCTGCGAACTTCGCAGACTCGCCATGTTTTTGACCACTTCAAGCAAGCGACTCGAGGCCAACGGCTTGCTCAACCAATGGGAGACATCAGCCTCGGCAAGTTCCGCCAAGCAAGGTTTGGTGCCGAGCGAGCTAGCCAGCGAGATCGGAATGTCCGGCACATCGGGATCGTTGTGGATCGCGGTGGCCAACTGCATGCCATCGATGCCAGGCATCGCCATGTCGAGGATCGCCATAGTGAACGGCCTACCGAGGCGCGCGGCCCGCCGCAACATCTCAAGCCCACTGATCGCGTTGCCGGCGACATCCATGCCAATCATCGTTGGAGCCAACTGCATGGCCATCAACTTTCGGTTGGTGTAGTTGTCGTCGACAATCAACACCGAGTGGCTACTGAGATCGATTTCTTCGGCACGTTGACGATCCGCGATCGGCTTACCGGTAGGCAAGCGCAACTGGAACGAGAACGTCGAGCCACGGCCGGGGCGACTCTTAACGTCGAGCCTGCCCTTCATCAACTCAACCAATCGGCGACAGATGACGAGACCCAATCCAGTGCCGCCAAATCGGCGCGTCGTCGATGCATCAGCTTGGGTAAACGGCATAAACAACCGAGAGACCGCATCCTGGCTGATACCAACACCGGTATCGCGCACCCAGAAGCGCATCGTTTCATGGCCGTCGTCCTCTGGCGTTTCGACAAAATCAACGCCAATGACGACTTCGCCTTCGAGCGTGAACTTCACCGCGTTACTGAGGAAGTTCATCAACAACTGACGGATGCGCGCCGAGTCGCCTCGATGACACCTACCGACCCGCGGATCAACGAACGTCATCAACTCAACGCCCTTCTCATCAGCCGTGCGGTGCATCAAGCCAGCACACTCGTCGATCAACTGCCACGTATCGAAGTCAGCTGTTTCGAGTTCGAGCTTGCCGGCTTCGATCTTCGAGAAATCGAGGATGTCATTGAGCACCGACAGCAGCGCATCGGCCGACGACTGGATCGTCGATGCCATCTGGCCCTGGTCATCGTCGAGTTTGGTCCGCAGCAACAACTCGGCCATGCCGAGAATACCGTTCATCGGAGTGCGAATCTCATGGCTCATATTGGCCAAGAACTGTGCCTTCGAAACCGCTTCGGCCATCGCGCTCTGACGCGACGCTTCGAGATCGTCGACCTCTCCATAGACCGAGTCGAAGGACTTGTGCGCCGCGACTAGCGCGAACGCCGCCGTGCCAATCACGAACGGCACCCCCCATAGCGGCGACACACCACAGAACGCCACTGCCACCAAAGCGGCGATAGTCACAGAACTGCCGACCCACAGAGTTTTTCTGAGGCGAGCTCCGCGACGATATGCATTCCACGCGCGCGCTTGCACTACGCCATCGATCGGCTTGCTGAATGCAGTCTCCATTCCCCAGCCTCATCGACTGATACGCAACGGCCCAATGAGCCAATCAGGGCAACCGCCGAGCGGGCTACGACCGTCGCCGCCGCAACACCGCGAGGAAGAACCCATCGCAGCCTTGCTGATCGGGACGAACCGACAGCCAAGTGCCCGTGGCATCGCAGATTGGGCGCGCAACATCGCCGCCGAGGACCTCGACTAACCGCACCTGTTCAAGCTCTGGACGCTGCTCACACAACCACTCGACTTGCCGTTCGTTTTCCGACGGCAAAAGAGAACAGGTCGCATAAACCAATCGCGCCCCCGGCCGCAGCCACTCGGCGGCGCGCAGCAGCAACTCCTGCTGGGTCTGCTGCATCGCCAAAAGGCCCGCGGCATCGATGTTCCAACGCGCTTCCGGCCGGCGCCGCCACGACCCGGTGCCACTACATGGCGCGTCAATCAGGATGCGGTCCGCGTGGCGGGCGAACTGCTCTAGAGACGCCTGCGCCGGACCAGAATCATCTGCGTGCAGAGGCTGCACATTGTGGGCACCAGTGCGCGGCAAGCGCTGGCGCAACTCGCGCACTCGCGCCTCGTGCACATCGCTCGCAAGGATGACGCCTCGATTACCTAGCAACGAAGCGAGGCCAAGCGTCTTACCGCCACTGCCACAACACAGGTCGAGCACCTTGCCGCCCTTTGGTGGCGCCGTTGCGAGAATCGCCAACTGGCTCGCCTCGTCTTGCTGCTCGAAGCAACCGTCACGAAAAGCCGCCGTCTGGAACAGATCGCTCGTATCCGACACATGCACTGCAGTGCTTGCGTAGCGTGCAGGCTCGGCCTGGACGCCTTCGCTCGCCAATCGCTCCAGCAGTTGCGCTCGCGAACCTACGCGCAACGCGTTCGCCCGCAACGTGCGCGGAGCCACTTGATCGAGTGCGCGCAACACCGCATCAACATCGTCGGGGAACGCCTCGCGCAACGGCAAGACCAACCAGTCAGGAATGGAATGGGTAACGGCAAACCGTTCGTCAGCATCCGCGATGGCATGCAAACGACTCTCGATAACACCTGCCGATGGCAAATCGCGCGCATCGCGAGGCAATGGATGCCCCGCTTCGGCCAAACTCATCAACACATAGGCACGCGCCCGTTCGATTGGATGGCGCGGACGATCGTCCCCGAGCACCACACGAAAGCGGCGACGGCCAGCAATCACGCGTATTGCTACACCTGCAACCTGTGCTCGCACGGCACCGGATTCAGAACGCAACGCTGGCATGCTCGCCATGACATGCGCTGGCCCACGCAGTTCGGTCAAGCATCGTTCGACGACCTGTGCCGCATGCATGACGGTGTTGGCTGCCACTTCGTGCATTGATGCGCTCACTTGTGATACGGGTGGCCGTCGATGACCGTCGCGGCGCGATACAGCTGTTCGACGAACATCACGCGCACCAAGCCATGCGGCATGACCATGCGCGACAACGACAACCGGTTCGCCGCGTCACGACGAAACTCAGGATCGAGTCCGTCGGCACCACCAATCACAAACGCCAAGTCACGACCCGACTGCTGCCACTCTTCGATCTGCTCGGCGAAGCGCTCGGTCGACCACGAGTCCCCGCGCTCATCGAGCGCCACAACAATCGCACCCTTCGGCACCGCGTTGCGAATGCGCGTCGCCTCAGCAGCCTGGACTCGCGGCGTCGTCTGACCGCTCGTGCGCGCCTCTGGCTTGATTTCCTGCAACTGGAACTGCCAAGCGCGCGGCAAGCGCTTCTCATACTCGGCACAACCTTCCACGACCCAGCTTGGCTGGCGTTGCGACACCGTCAACAAACGAACCTTCACGCGTTGCCTCCACCATCGTGCTCGCGCTCACCAAACAGCCACTGCTCCTGGTTCGGCCGACGGAACGAAATATCCTGGCGCAGGATGTCCGCCACGATCCACTTCGTAGCTTCCTCATCAACACGTCGATCCGCCGCCGGCGCTACGCCAAGCAACTCGGTGTCACTCAAAGACCAGGGGTTGGAGAGATTAACGACGAGGCGCATGGGGGTGACTAGGATGACAGCAATGCTAGGGTTCCTGTGGCGTGTGGCGAGCCTCGCTTTGCTGGCAACGGCGCAAACTGAGGGACGCATCGTCACGGTGCATTCACGACAACCGTTCAAGCCGCCAAACCTGCCAGCGAACCGCGCTGCAGGGCCGCCGCGCGGTCTACGCCAACACGCGCGTCAAGAACGCGCGCACCGCCATGATCTCTTCGATATTGACGCTGTGCGGGATCGGATACGAGTGAAACTCAACCGGGTAGCCGCGCTGTAGCAACTCATCACGCGCCGCTTCGCCGCGCTCGATAGGCACCATCGGATCGAGGCTGCCGTGTGCCTGCAGAATGGGCACGCCCTGGTTGGCCGCCGACGCTTCCTGGTCGAGCGTTTCGGCGACGACCATGTAGGTCGACAACGCGATCACGCCGGCAAGCCGCTGCTCATTGCGTAACCCTTGGAATAGCGCGACCGCACCGCCCTGCGAGAACCCAGCCAGCACAATCCGATTCCACGGCACTCCCCGTTCGTGTTCGGCTTGCATCAACGCAGCGACCTGGCCCGCCGAACGGCGCACCCCTGCCACATCGTGGCGGCGCTGCAGATCGACTTCCGAGATGTCGTACCAGGCTGGCATCACCATGCCGCCATTCAAGGTAACTGGCATCGACGGTGCATGCGGCAGCACGAAGCGAACGCCAAGTTCGTCCGGCAACGACAACTCCGGAACGATCGCCGCAAAGTCGTGTCCGTCAGCGCCGAGGCCATGCAGCCATACGACGGACGATCGCACAGGGCCCTTGGGGTCGATCGTAACGGCAGGCAAAAGATCAGACATAGCAGGATCGTGCGGCGATCGACGCGTTCCGACAAGCGAAGTTCGACGCGTTTTGACCCCACTCTGAGGCGGGTAGCTGTCGACCCTGCAGCAGGCCACAGAAGCACAGCCGGAGAATATATCCGCCGATCCATGATGATTCGCAGTTGCCTGGCGCTCACAGCCTGCGGGCCCACGAGCACATCTGCGCCCGACCTACAATCGCGCTTCGCATGGCATCGCCAGACACGATGCTCCGGTCACGCCCCAATACGTACGCCTTGACGTTTTTGCCGATGCAGGCCTGAACCTGCTGACGGAGGCCTCGGGGTTCTTCCTCAGCGCCATGGCATCGACAATTGCGTCCCCGGCCTCTGAATCGCCGCGAGCTTTACAGCCCTGCTGGGATGCGGTAGCGGCGGCGGGACTTCGCCGGCGTCAATGCCGTATTTGATGCCGCTAACCGGCCTCCAATGCCCCTATCTCAGCACCTCATTGCGCGCATGACACTGACAGCGCTGACGACACAGCGTGCAATTGTGGGCGGTCCGCGGCCATTCGCCCGTAAGCTCCCCACCATGCTAGCCCCCCACGCATCAGGCGCAGGCCGCCGTTCATGAGCAAAGATTTCGCTTCGTTGGGCGTCACCCCAACCATCCTGAAGGCATTGGCCGCCAGGGGTTACGAGACACCTACGCCTATCCAGGCCGGCTCGATCCCGCACCTACTCGACGGCGCCGACTTGCTGGGCATCGCCCAGACCGGCACCGGCAAGACCGCGGCGTTCGCAATCCCGATACTGCAGGTTCTGCACGAAGAGAACGAACGGCCGCGCCCGACCATGCCGCGCGCCTTGATCATGGCGCCGACTCGCGAGTTGGCCATCCAGATCAAGGATGCCTGCATCGAGTATGGCAACGGGTTGGGCCTGAAGGTCGCGATCGTCTTTGGCGGCGTCGGCCAGACGCCGCAGGTGAAGGCGCTGAAAGCCGGCGTCGACATCCTGGTTGCGACTCCAGGTCGCCTGTTGGACTTAATGTCGCAAGGCCACTGCAAGCTGTCCGACGTTGACATCCTGGTGCTCGACGAAGCCGACCGCATGCTCGACATGGGCTTCTTGCCGGACGTGCGACGCATCATGCAGAAGTTGCCGCGAGATCGGCAGTCGCTGCTGTTCTCGGCAACCATGCCGAAGGACATCACGGCGCTCGCTCAGAAGATCCTCTTCGAACCGGTTCGGGTCGAAGTAACGCCGCCGGCAGCGACCGCCGACCGCGTTGAGCAGTCGATTTACCACGTGCAGAAGGCGCGCAAGCGCGACCTGCTCGTCAAGCTGCTCGAAAACCCGGAGTTCGCGCGCACATTGGTGTTCACGCGCACCAAGCACGGTGCCGATCGCGTCGTGAAGCACCTAGTCAAGCAAGACATCAAGAGCTACGCGATCCACGGCAACAAATCGCAGGGCGCGCGCGAACGCGCACTCGGTGAGTTCCGTAGCGGCAAGGCGACGGTGTTGGTCGCGACTGATATCGCCGCGCGCGGCATCGACGTGCCGGAGATCACGCACGTGATCAACTTCGACCTGCCCAACATCCCGGAAAGCTACGTGCACCGCATTGGCCGCACGGCGCGCGCGGGCCGTGCCGGCATCGCGATTTCGTTCTGCGATGAAGGCGAGAACGAATACCTGCGCGATATCCAGAAGCTGATCAAGCAGCGGATCCCGACGAAACGCTTGCAGGACGTTGGCAAGGCCGACGTGAAACCGGCGGAGCAAGACAACAAGCCCGCTGCCGCGGAACGCGAAGAGAACGGCGATCGCCCGCGCGAACGCTTGCGCCCTGACGCGCGTCATGCGCCAGGCCCCTACGCCAACTCGGACGAAGTGCGGCAGCGGCCACCGCGACGCCCTGCGGAGGACGCTCCAGGACGACGTCGCGGCGAAGCCCGACCCGGTGGCCATACCGTCAAGAGGCCTAGCAAGAAGGGCGCGCACCAGAAGGAGCATCACGCGCCGGCTGGCAAGGGGCCACGAGCCGCTGGCGGCAAGGCTGGAGGCAAGGCTGGCGGCAAGGCTGGCGGCACCAAGCACGGACCGGCAGCGCGCAAGAAGGCCGCGAAGAAGAGCGGCAATCGATCGGCGCAAGGACGCAGGTAGACGCACGGCGATGCAGCGCGGCAAATGCCGTGCGAGCACCCGCTAATCCAGACGATCTTCGGTGGCCGCGGTGCCGACATCGCTGGCACCCAAGCGTCTCGACCTGTTGGCCGACAGCGATGACCGCCTAGACCCCAGCGCTACCCGCGCCCGTGCGCTACCGTGCGCACATGAGTGTCACCGCCCGCAGTTTGCTGTTCGGTTTGCTATCAATCCTGCTTGCCGAGCAGTCCCAGGCGCAAGCCGCCTACCCGATGGGCGCGCACCGCATGGTCTTGATCACCCCTGGAGGCGACCTTCCATTCGGCATGTCGCTCGAAGGCGATGGCAAGGGCAACCTCGAGGTGTTCATCACCAATGGCGACGAACGCATCCAAGTCCCCGAGGTCATCGATGACAAACTGCTGTTGTTGCGGTTCCCTCACTACGACTCGGAACTTCGACTCAACCTTGATCAGGGCGAAACCAAGATCAGCGGCGAATGGATCAAGCGCCGCGGCAAGGGCAAGGAAACGCGCATGCGTGTTGCGAGCCGCCGACTCGGTCAACGCTTCGACCTACTGAAGACAACGGGAGACGCCGTTCGCTGGCCAGAGGGCCTCTACCGCGTCGCGTTTGGCAAAAGCAAGGATCCGGCGGTAGGCCAGTTCTCGATCACCAACGATGCGAAGGCCAACTGCCGTGGCACGTTCTTGACGACGCTTGGCGACTACCGCTTCCTCGCCGGCAACAGCAATGGCCAGGCGATGCGGTTATCGTGCTTTGACGGTGCCCACGCATTCCTGTTCCACGCGGACCGACAGAAGGACGGCTCACTTAAGGGCGACTTCTGGTCGTCAGACAGTTGGCACGAGACGTGGACTGCGACTCCCGATGCCAACGCCGTGTTGCCCGATGGTTGGAATCTAACCAAGTGGCGCGAGGGTGCCGACCTCAGTCGCGGCAAATACCGCGACCTCGAAGGCAAGCCGCACTCACTGACCGAGGCACCCTTCGCCGGCAAACCGCGAATCATCGAGGTGTTCGGATCATGGTGCCCGAACTGCCACGACCACGGTGAATACATGGCGGAACTGCACCAACGCTACTCGGCCAAGGGGCTACAGGTAATCGGCCTGGCGTTCGAGCACGATGATGACTTTGCTCGCAGCGTGCGCCAGGTGAAGACGTTCGCGAAGAGACACGATGCGACGTTCCCGATTCTGATCGCGGGGTTATCGAACAAGTCGACGGCAAGCGAGACGCTTGGCCTCGTCGACAAGGTGCGTTCATTTCCGACCACCATCTTCATCGACAAGCATGACCAGGTGCGTGGCATCTACCAAGGATGGTCGGGGCCTGCGACCGGTGATGTGCACACGCGGTTGCGGCAACGCTTCGAGGCTTTGATCGAAACACTATTGCGCGACTGAGTGACTGGGTGCTCGGGCTGACTGGGTGCTCGGGCTGACTGGGTGCTCGGGCTGACTGGGTGCTCGGGC
>CALCZA010000076.1 GCA_937906475.1 uncultured bacterium | reverse complement strand
CCGAAGTCAACTGGGCCAGGCACGCCGAAGGGCAAGCCAGCCGAATAGGCTGCTGTGGCGGGCGTCGGTATTTGCCGACGCCCGCCCAACCCAACAATCCGCGTCAATTCACGGTTGTTGCAAATGTGCGCGAGGCCGGCCGGCTACTCTGTAGCTCGCCCCCGCACCCAGGCTCACGACCATGCCCCCAGTCAGACAGCTTCTTACCCTTATACCCTTATGGCTCACGACTAGTGTTCTTGCCCAAGAACTGGCGTGGCACTCCTCACTCGCTTCGGCACTCGATTTCGCCAAAGAGAAAAACCGTGTCATGCTGATCGCGGTCGTCATGCCCGGCGAACGCGGCAGTGACGGCCTCATCGCCCACTACCGCGACTCGACGGTGCGCAAAGTCTCAAGCAATTGCGTCTGCTTGCGCATCGACGTTGGCACAGCCCGCCCATCCGCGGACGAACGTGATGTCCTGCAGCGCTACTTGGCAGCCGCGCCGCGCGACCCAATCGTCGTGCCACACCACGTCATCGTACACCCCGATGGCAAGACCATCCTGAGTTCGGCGGCCTACCAGATGACGGCCGGCCAACTTGAGTGGTTCATCGCCGATGGCGTCAAGCAGTTTGACCCCACGTTCGAATGGCCACTCGGCGAACGCGCGCGAGCTCCCGAAGGGCTGCGCTACGGCGACGTCAAGACCACCGAAGAAGAGGTCAAACCGCCACCGAGCAAAGATGACGTCAAAGCGGCCATCGCCGGCCTAAAGAAGGGCGGCTCCGGCTGGATGGGTTCGATCGAGCACTACCAGGTTCTGATGCGCAGCGACGAGCCATCGGCGATCAAGTACGTCAACAGCCAGGTGCGCGGCGGCCAAGGCATGGTGGCTGGGCTTGCGCTGACCGCAATCAGCGAGATCTCACCAGCCTCGTGGTCCCCGCTGCTGGTGGAGTTCTTGACCAACCGCCAGAGCGGCCGACGCCTCGAAGCGGCGCGCGGCCTGACCAGCATGGCGGTCAAGAAGACCAACAAGCCAATCAAGAAGGCCCTGAAGAAGGAAAATGACGCGGAGGTCAAGGCGTGGCTATTGCGCGCAGCGGTCGCGACCGGCCCCAAGGACAAGAGCACCATCGCGACAGTGGAAAAAGCGATCACCAGCGACAAGGAAACCGTCGTACGCATGCACGCGGCGGTCGCCGCTGGCGCGATTGAAGATAAGAGCGCATCCCACCGATTGATGCGCAAGGCGCTCGCAGACGAAGACCCGGACGTGCGTTCAGCCGCGGCCTACGCCATTGCGACTCGCCGTGACAAAGAACTTGCCGCCAGCCTCGAACCAGCGATCAAGGGCGAGGCCGACGCCGAAGCCAAGCACTGGATGGAGTTGGCGATCGACACGTTGTTGATGAAGCGCGACCTGCGCGAGTTTGAGAACTTCCGCACCAAGGTCCTGAAGGAGACGCGCGGTCGCCGCAATCGCAATGGTCGCGGTGGCGGTGGTATTCCTGGTGGCGGTGGCGGCGGCATTCCTGGCGGCGGCATTCCTGGCGGCGGTGGCGGCGGCAAGTAACGGACGAACGTTCGACTCGACGGGCAGCGCGCGTATGGTCACGCGCGACGCATGCCCGAATCGCCCATTATCGTCGCCCCCGGCCTCAACGACTACACCGTACGCAGGCCCGGCGTCGGCCAGCAAGAGATCCCTCCTGGCTGGATCCTGGTACCGCCCGGTGACCCGGCGCTAACCCGCCGCATCAAAGCCGGTGGCGACTGCTGGGTCGTTCAGGAGAAGCGCGGCAGACGCACGTTCTCACGCGGCATCTGGGTAGACGGCTCTCGCGTCGAACAAATCCGCGCCGACTTAGAAGCCGAGCGCCAAGACCCGGCCTACCAGAAGAAGCAGAAAGCAGCTGCCGTTCGGCGCGAAAAAACGCAGAACAACTACGTCGGAGAGTTCGCCGATGCCGTGAAGTCGTTCCTCGACTTCCCGCTGCGCTACCACGACATGGCCGAGCAACTCACGCACCTGGTCACGGCCCACGCCACTCCGGTTGGCAGCGGCACTGTCGCGCGCACGCAGCGCATTCCCGTTGCCAAGCGCGCCGAGTCCGCAGTCATCGCGTGGCTGCGACACCAGACGACGGCGTATGACAACATGCACATTGCACACGTCAAAGGGCGGCGCCGCGAAACTCGCCGCATGCTTGCCGAACGTTCGCGCGAGCTACTCGACGAGTATCGCGCGGATCGAGCCGACGACCTTCGCGCCTGCCCGCTACGGCAAGCGCTCGACAAACTTGCGGCGGCGCGCGCTGACGACAGTGCGGATGACGGTGCGACGGCGCAGGACGCCTAGTGAACGCACCTGGTAGACTAGGTTCCCAGTAGACTAGATTCCCAGTAGACTAGGTTCCCAGTAGACCAGCGACCCAGTAGATCGAGGCGCGCAGACCGCTGGAGAGCACCGACGCAGTGCGAAGGCCAGCAAACGCTTCGACATGCGCGTGCCGCGCTGTGGCGAGATTACATACAGCCTTAACATGGCCTTGACCGCGAGGGTCCATGGTCTCGTCATGAACAGAACCGACCGACATCCGGTGCGATTCGACGACGATGGCTACCCTGAGGCTCAGGACTACGCCAGCAACTACAGAGTGCTTCCCAAGCGCCACCCAAGCCGCATGCGACCGCGCAGTCTGCGCGCAACGCTGCGACTGCTGCGCCGCAGGTGGGCTACGCTGCTTGGCACTAGCGGCCGGCGAGGAAGCCAAACCGCTGGAACACGAACTCCGGCAACACTCGCACGATGCTCATGACCGCAGTCCACGAGCGCGGCAAGTAGCTCGTGTGCCAGCGGCGCTCCATCGCGCGCACGATGCCATGCGCAACTGGCCGCTTCTTGCCCCACAGAAAATTCTGCGGATGGCCTGCAGACATTGGTGTATCGACCGGTCCAAGCTTCAGGTTGTGCACGCGCACCCCCTGACGATAGAGACGACTTCGCAGGCCCTCAAGGTAGCTCGTCAAGCCGCTCTTCGACGCTCCGTAGGTGTAGTTCCGCGGACGGCCACGCTCACCAGCAACGGATGTGATCGCCGCTAAGTGGCCGTGACCTTGCGCCTCGAAGACGTTCGCCAACGGCATCAACAACGACACGGCGCTGACGAAGTTGGTGCCGATAATCTTCTGCGCGTATTCGAACTCACGCTCGCTGCGCTGCTGATCGCCCAGATAACCGTGCGCAATCAACGCGCGATCAACCCCGCCCAACTGCTCAAGCCAACGTGCGACGCGCGCTTCGGCCTGATCAAACTCATCGAGGTCACAGCTCTCCGACCCCAACACCGAATCTCCGAGTGACGACACCAGCGCACTGAGTTTCTGTGGATCGCGGCCGACCAAGAACAGTTGATCGCCGCGAGACGCACAGATCTGCGCCACCTCCGAAGCAATCGCCGATGTCGCACCGACGATCAGGGTCTTTCGTTGCATGCATGCAACCTAACGGCAAGAGCCCCCGGAACAGACGCGTTTCGGGTAGCGTGCGCGCATGAAGCTGACCGCACTCGTTCTCGCTGGCCTGCTACCGATGGCAGCAGCCCTGTCTACGCTCGCCGCACCCGCGATCAAAGCTGAGCCCACTACAGCGCAGGATCAGGAGCCGGCAAGCAAGGCCACCACGCGCAAAGCAACCACTCGCCGAGCCACGGTCATCTTCCTCCGCCACGCAGAGGCACTACCGCGCACTGACGGCAACCAGAACCCGCATCTCAACGACCTGGGCAAGGCACGCGCCAAAATCCAAGCAAAGACGCTAGCAGCAGCCGGCGTCACCCGCGTGTTCGCGACGGAGTTGCACCGCACCCAGGAAACCGCCACGCCGCTGGCGGAGTCACTCGGGCTTAAGGTCGAGCAATATCGCGCGAGCAATTCGAAGGCGTTCGCCAATACGTTGCGCGACTTGAAGGACGGCGAAGTCGCGCTCGTGGTCGGGCACTCGAACACCGTACCGGTCATGGTCAAAGTACTCGGCGGAGAACTCGCGGGTCTCGACAAGAAGGGCTACCTGCCCGACACGCAACACAACCACATGATTGTGCAGGTGCTGTCGAGTGCGGAGCAAGGTGAAGCGATGCGTGCTCTGCAAACGCTCGACTTACGCATCAACTAGAACGCGATCTCTAAGAACCCGGCATCGACTCGGGACGCGCACGCCGCGGATGGTAGACACCAACCTTGCCGCCGCCAGGCAGCGTGATCTTCGTCAGCAGACCCAACCAGCGGCTTCGGCGTTGGAACTGTCGATGACGGCGTGCGCGCCAATGGTCATGCTGGGATACTGAACCCCGCGGCAAGTTGCGCACGCACACAAAGAACTGTCGCCCATCCCTAACGGTTGGATTCGATCACGGCCTTTGCTATCGCGGGTTCTGATTTCGTGCCGCCCATCAGAGAACGCACTCATGCCCCAACGAGTTGAGGCGAGCAATGATCTAGATGCCAAGCTCGCCTAGGCCCATAGCACGAGCCCGCGAACCTTCGCGTCATGGCGACCATGGCCGGCGACCCGAACACGCATGCCGTGGCTGTAGTGGCCTGCCAACTCGACCCGGTAGCCACCGTGGAACGTATGCGCCCCGGAGGCGACGGCTTCCTTGCACGTGAGCGGCACCACGATGACATCTTCGTTGTCCTCGCCACGTGTCACGACCAACTCGACCAGCAAGTCGCCGGGGCGCAACTGGCCAAGTTCGATCTCAAGGTGCACATCGAGATGCTGCCCGACCTTGAAGTCTTGCATCTCCACGGTCGACGCCGCGGTGATCTTCACCTTATCGAAGCCCTGACGAATGCGCTGGAACTCGCGAGCGCGATCACGTGCAGGTGCCTTCTTCTCGGCTTGCTGCACGTAGTAGTTGTTCGCCAGCGGCCGGTAGGCGTCGTTGAGGTAGTCGGTCACCATGCGGTCGGTGCTGAACTGCGCCGGCACCGTTGCCAGGCAATGCGCCATCATCGCGACCCAACCCTTCGGAACGTCACTCTTGTCGCGGCCGTCGTAGTAGGTCGGAACCACCTCTTCTTCGAGCAAGTGATAGAGAGCCGTCGCATCGGCCTGATTCTGCAACTCATGGTTGTCGTAGACCTGGCTACCACCAATCGTCCAACCGTTCTTGCCGTCGGCCGCCTCGGGCCACCAACCGTCGGCAATCGACAGATTGAGAACACCATTGGCGGCGGCCTTCATGCCCGACGTGCCACTGGCTTCTTCCCAACGAGTCGGCGTATTGAGCCAGACGTCGACGCCTTGCACCAACGCGCGGGCCACCGCCATGTCGTAGTCCTCGACGAAAAACACCTTGCCCAGGAACTCCGGCGAACGCGCAATCTGCACGATCGACTTCATGATGTCTTGGCCACGCTGATCGCGCGGATGCGCCTTGCCCGACACAACCAAACGCACCGGCCGGTCCTCGTTGCCGAGAATCTTGCGGAGACGATCGGGATCACTGAACAACAAGTGCGCACGCTTGTAGGGAGCAAATCGTCGCGCAAACCCAAGGTAGAGGGCCTGATCGTCGAGTCCCGCGAGCATGCCACTCAGCGCCAGAGGACTATCACCACGCGCCTGGCACCCCGAAGTAAAGACCTCGCGCACCTTCTGCACCATGATCGCCTTGTTGCCCTGATGGGCACTCCAGAGTTTCTGTGGCGCGATCTTCTCCGCGTTCGCGAAGTCGGCGGGGCGAACCGCATCCTCGTCACCGCGCAGCAACTGCGCGATGTTCGCATGCGTCCACGTCGCGAGGTGCACGCCATTGGTAACCGACGTCACCGGCACTTCACTCTCGAGCAGGCCAGGCCAGAACGCGTGCAACAGTTTTTGCGACGCGATGCCGTGCATCTTGCTGACGCCATTGACGTAGCCGGCGTAGTTCATCGCCAGGTAGGTCATGTTGAAGTCGTCGCTCCCGCCACTCGCTTGGCCGAGGGCAAAGAACCCGTCCCACGGCAAGCCAACCCAACTCTCAGCATCGCCGAAGTAGCGACGCACGAGGTCCTCGCCAAAACGGTCGTGGCCAGCGGGCACCGGCGTATGCGTCGTGAACAAGGTGGTTGCCGCGATGTATTCTCGCGCTGCCTCAAACGGCAAGCCCGCATCCTTAACGAGCAAGCTAGTGCGCTCAAGGGTCAAGAACGCAGCGTGGCCTTCGTTCATGTGGTAGACGGCGGGTCGCAGATCCATCGCGCGCAACAACCGCACGCCACCGCGACCGAGCACGATCTCCTGCTGGATGCGCGTCTCACTATCGCCGCCGTAGAGGTTGCGCGTGATGTCGCGGTCCTCCTCGCGGTTCTGCGGCAGGTTAGCATCGAGCAGATACAGCGGCACACGGCCGACGCGCGCGCACCAGGCCCGTAGAACAACTTCGCGCCCGGGCATCGGCACACTGATCTTCAGCGCGCTACCGTCACTGTTGCGCACCAGTTCGACCGCAAGCTTGGCAGGACGGTTCTCCTGGTCCGCCGAGATCTGCTGCCCATCACTCGACAACTGCTGCTGCATGTAGCCAAAGCGATAAAACAGACCGACCCCAACCAACGGCACGTTGAGGTCACTAGCCGCCTTTAGATGATCGCCAGCGAGAATGCCCAAGCCGCCGCTATAGATCGGCAGCGTTTGGTGAACCGCGAACTCTGCCGAGAAGTAAGCCACCGGGTGTCGCGCCGACAACGTCGGGCCATCGCCGTCTTCTGGAACCGCAACTGGCTGTTCGGCCATGTAGGCGTCGAAGCGATCGCAGACTGACTTCAATTCGGCTAGGTAGACCTTGTCACTAGCCTTCCGCTCGAGTGTCTCCAGACCAACGCTGGCAAGAAACGCGACCGGGTTCTCATCGCAGTCAACGAAGCCGGGCGCCAGTTGTTCGAATAGGTCGCGGGCACCGCTGTTCCAGACCCACCAGAAGTTACGGGCCAAGCGTTCCAGGCCGCGCAAGCTCTGCGGCAAGGTCGCGGACGCTTCAAACGCCGACAGTCGTGGCTGCGAGCCAGAACCGGGCGACGGCAGGGCGCGCTTGGGCAGACGGAACTGAATTGCCCCCGACTTGCTGCGCTTTTCAACGGCATCGAAGGCCTTACCGTAAGCAGTCAGGTAGTTCTGGTAGAGGTCCTTCCAGGCGGTCCGCCCCGCTGCTTCACGGCAGCGATCGCGCATGCCCTTGTCGTCGCCGGGTTGATCGAGGAAAGCCTCGATCGCCTCGCCAGTCGCCGCGCGCACTTCCTTGTAGGGAATGTGCACGCGCTTCAACACCGTGATGCCATCCTTCGGACCAAGCCCGACAGATTCAGCCCAACGACCAAAGCCAGCCAAATCAGTCGTGATCGTCGGCACGCCGACTGCTAACGCTTCCTGCGGCGTGTAGCCCCACGGCTCGTAATAGGACGGGTAGACGCCGAGGTCGGTCGCCGCGAGCACCGCCTCGTATTCACGATGCAAGAACCCGTCGTCCGGGCGCAGGTAGATCGGAATCTGCACGACCTTGATGCGACTGCCCAGCGCGTTGTCGAGGCCAATCTGACGGCAGTGCGTGTGCACCGCGTCGCTTTGTTCGTCAAACAAGTTGTGCGTGCAGTAACCAGCAAGTGGCCCTTCGCTCGCAGCACCTTCCAAGCGCTCCATCAGTTCGCCGCGCACGCCGGAGTTGCCGGCCGGCACAAAAATGAACGCAACGACACGCTTGCCCTTGCCACCCTTAATGTCGGCGAGAGCATCGAGCATCAACTCGATGCCCTTGTTGTGGAACTCGTAGCGACCCGCCAACGCGAAGAACGAAGCGTCGCTGACGTCTTCGCCGAGCAACGCCTGCGCGATGCGCGCCAGTTCTTTGCGCGTCTCGGAACGGTTGCCCTTGCTCAACTCATCGATGACGCTGAGGTCGATACCATTCGGCAGGAGCGGCTCAACCTTCCGGTCATGCAACAATTCCGCTTCGGCCGCGGTGATTTCACTGACCGTTGTGAACGCATCGGCCTTGCGCGCGCACACGCCTTCGAGCGAATGCTTCGACTGCACGCCGTGGGCTTCGGCCAACTCTTGCACCGACTTGCCTCGGAGGCCCTTGTCCTTCTTCGAGTGATCCGGCGTGATACCGAGCGAAGCCAACGCGCGACCAAGCATCGTCGCATGCGTCGTGAACACCGTGCCAATGCTAGGAATGCGTTCTTGCAGGTAGAGTAGCGAGGCACCCGTCATCCATTCGTGTGCCTGCACAACGGCGCGTCGATGGAACGGAGCAAGATACTCTTCCCACCAACGCTCGATGACCTGCGCGGCTGCGATCGAGAACAGCACGGGTTCGACGTAGTCCCAGTCGCCCGCCATCGAATCAACCTGATGCCGTTCCCACAGGCCCGCCAGGATGCCGTCCTTCTGGTCGTACATGCCAGAGAACCCAACCAGAATACAGCGCGGCCGCCCTGGAATGCGCCAACGGCCGATGCGCACTGGCACCCCCATCTGGCGGCATGACGAGATGAACTCATCGTGCCCAGGATCGTCATCAAACGGCGGCTGCACACCGGTGCCGCCATGCAGTTGCGGCCCGATCGTGATGTAGTCGTCGCCGAATTGCTCGACGGCAGTAACTGCTTTGCTCGACAACACCGTGTGGATGCCGCCAACCTTGTTGCACACTTCCCAGCTGATTTCGAACAGTTGGAACGAACGATCCGTCATATTTACTTCTTGCGCCGGCGCGAGGCCTTGGCGGATGGCCCATTGCCATTTGCATCAGATTCAGCAGAGGTTTCCGCTTCGGACGAAGCGGCTTTGGTAGCTTCCTTGGCGGGTTTCGCCGGAGCCTTCTTGGATACTTTTTTGGCGGCCTTCGGGGCGCTTGCAGGCTCCACAACTGCGGCAGTCTTCTTCGCCGCAGGCACAACCTTGACCTCAGGAGTAGCAAGACACTTCTGAACTTCCGCGCGCAACGCGTCGATCGCCGTCATCACCGTCACGAACGCGGCGTGCGGATGATCGTATGGGCTGAAGTAGTCGTGCACCTCGGCGTCCGAATGGTGCGTGGTCGCGATGTAGTAGACGTGGTCCGACGTGGTCAGATCACGCCAAGTTGACACCAGCTCCGGCAGCTTCTTGCCAGCCGCCAGAACATCTGGCCGCATCGCGTAAAGCTTGTCGTGCACGGCCTTCTGCATCGGGTTGCCTAGCCACGCAGATAAGTTGCGTTCTTCGTCGGCCCACGACACATGCGTGTCGATGTTGAGTTCGTGAACGGCTTCACGTTCCGAGCAAACTTGCGCAGGCGTACGGAACCGGAAGCTCTCATCCTCAAGCACGCGCTCGGGCAGGTGACGCATGAAGTCGAAGATCCCGGTCTGCTCGTTCTGGTGTTCGCCGAACGTCTCATAATCCATGAACAGTCCAACGAACTGCGCCGGCGGCGGCACGTCATGCAGCCAGTCGGCGAACGTATCCGCAAACAAAGGATGATTCGGCCACTGCTTGTTTGAGAAGCGGAACGCGATGTCGTCCGACAACGAGTAACTGCGCAGTAGCAACTTCAATCGCTCACAACCGAGCGGCCGGTATGGCACCTGTGGGCTGCGCCAATCGAGCAACCGGTCCGCGCCCTCGCCAAGCATGCAATCAAAGCCGAGTTCCTCGACCTTCTTGCAGATGGCGTTATCCATGATCAACTCGGTATTGCGGAACGAAGTCGGCTTGCCGAACAGGTCCGTGACCGTCTTCTTCTGGATAGCAACCTGATCGGCGAATTCATCGAAGTGACCAATTGACGGCAAGCCGTGCTGACTGGTCTCGCACAGAAACTCAACGTTACCGCTTTCGGCCAACGCGACGAACGTGTCGAGAGCTTCCGGCGCCCACTCGCGCAACTGACGGATCACCGTGCCCGACAACGAGAACGAACAGCGGAACTGGCCATCGGTGCGCTCGATCGCATCGAGCAACAACTTGTTCATCGGGATGTAGCACCGCTCGGCGACGCGTTCCGCGACCATCTTGTTCAGTGAAGTATCCCAATAATCGAGACGACGAGCCTTGTCGTTCGGCAGAAGTTTTTTCAGCCGGTACGGCTGATGCACCTGAAAGTAGAAAACGACGTCAATCACGAGATGTCCTGTAAGGAGCCATCAATCACTTCACGGCATAGCACATGTGCGCGCAACAACTCGCCGGTGTTCCAAGCCTGCGCGAACGTGCCGCCCGGCCGGTGTGGCAAGTCACCGTCAAACACTTCGCTGACGTGACCCAGGCCGGCGCGCGCCATCTCCGCGTGCAACAATTCATCGAGCCACTGCAGCAACGCAGAAGCTTCCTTCTGACGCGACTTCTTAGGCGCCGCACGCAAGGCCCCCTCAACGAAGAACCCAGCCAGCCACGGCCAAACGGTCCCTTGGTGGTATGCGTTGTCGCGGCCTTCGAGGCCACCGCCGTAGATGCCGATATATTTGGAATCACTCGGGCTGAGCGTGCGTAAACCGCAGGGCGTGACCAGATGCGCCTTGGCCATCTTGACGACGCCTTGCCGTTGCGGCCCCGTCAGCGGCGATCGCTTCATCGCGGCAGCAACCAGCATGTTGGGCCGAATCGACGGATCCGGACCGCCATTGTGAACAAGATCGGCGAGCGATTTGATGTCGGCCATCCAGAACGCCTTGACGAAGGCCGTGCCACAGCGGTCACGCAGTTTCGCGAAGGTTTCACCCGAAGCGGACTCGCCATCCGGCTGCTCCGCCAGGTAGGCAAGCAACGCATACCACAAGGCCTGGATCTCGACCGGCAAGCCTTCGCGGGGCGTCACCGGCCCATTCGACGTGCGCGCATCCATCCACGTCACATTCAGATCATTGCGGCCAGCGTGCAGCAAGCCATTCTCCGCGACCTTTAAGCCAAGGTCGGTACCACGTTCGTAGGCCTCGGCAATGCTACGCATCGCTGGCAACAACTTCTGCTGCACAAGTTCTGGATCGTGACCGGCATCGGCAAAGCGCATCGCCGCCAATGCAAACCACAACGCCGCGTCGCAACTGCCGTAATTGCTGGTAGCGACGTCCTTCGCATAGATGTTCGGTAGCAGGCCTTCGCGCAAGAACGGCAAGCAACCCGTCATCACTTCGGCGCACTGTGCAATCTGACCGCGTGCCAACGTCAAACCGGGCAACGCCAAGAAGACATCACGCCCCCACTCACCAAACCACGGGAACCCAGCGAGCACCCCGAGACGATTGCCGACGCCGCGATACAGGAAGTCGTCAGCTCCGAGCGCCAACGTGTCCGCCAAAGCGTGCTTGGAATGCTCGGTCTGGCGACTCTGCTGCTCAATCTCAGCGGCAACTTCGTCAAATGCTGCGGCCGCATCGACACAAGGATCGCCGAGTGCAAACGACGCCGTGGCCTCACCACCGGGCGGCAAGTCCAACTCGATGATGCCGGGGCTCCAGCGATGGCCCACGTGGTCGTAGCCGCGCAGGCGATCAGCTGAATACAGAAAGTTACGATACCAAACAGGCTCACTGCGAAACGCCGAGATGCCATCGACCGACAACCACAAGTGCGGCAACTCGTTCGTCGGTCGGAATCCCCAACTAGCACCACGCGCGTGCACCGTGCCATCGAAGTTGTCGTTGACCGGCAGCAGATGGTCAACGTTGCACCAGCCGAGCAGCGCGCGCACCTCAAGCCGGATTGATTCGGACGAAGCATTGCGCCACCGCACCAACAGTGCTGGCGCCTGGCCCTGCGACTGCCGGCGTATCGCGACCGTTCGCTCGAGCACTCCGTGTTCGGTCTTGTGCGTCCACATCGGCAGCGGCAGCCGGGCAAACGAAGTCTCGCCATCGCCCGCATTCGGCTCAGCCTGATCCTGCCAATGCGCCGGCATCAGGTGCGCAAAGCGAACGTCTTCGGGGCCAAGTTGTCGGGCCGGACCAACGCGCTCGTCGAGGCCCGAGACGATCATATGTCGCTCCGCCGTGCCCTCGGCCCGGGTCACCCACAAACCGTGGTAACGCCGCATCGGAACTCCAGCAGCCGTGCCACAGCCATAACCGCCACGTCCGTCCGTCAACAGCCACTCACTATCGGGAGAGACAGCCAGCGAGCGCCCCTTGCCAATAAACCCATCCGGGGACCTTACGGCCTGCTCACCGACCGCACTTAGCGCAGCAGAGAAGCCTGTTGAAGGTGGCGAGACATCCCGCGATGCGGGCTTACGTGCTGCTGACATGGGACTGATTGGGCGCTGAAGACACCCGAGCCTACGTCGCCACCAGTCGGTATCAACGCTCGTTCGAGACAAGGATTCATCATCAGCCTCTACCCTGACGAGCCATCACCCTGCATCCTGTGCCCCTTACGCTCGTCGCTTATCCCACAGCCGTTGTAACGCATGGTCCCTCTCGACCTAAGAAACACGCTCGTCTTCGTCCTGGCAGGCGGCGCCGGTAGCCGCCTGGCCCCACTCACGCTCGGACGGGCCAAGCCCGCCGTGCCGTTTGGTGGCAGCTACCGGATTATCGATTTCACGCTCAGCAACTGCATCCACTCAGGCTTGCGGCGTATTCATCTGCTAACGCAATACCAAGCGCGCAGCTTGGAAGAACACATCCGGTTCGGCTGGAACTTCCTACCCCGCCGCCTTGAGCAGTGGATCACCTGTAGTCCCCCGCACCACGTGTCCGTTGGCAAGTGGTACCGCGGCACCGCCGACGCGATCTACCACAACATCGACACGATCGAAGACTGGAAGCCTAAAAACGTCGTCATCCTGTCCGGCGACCACATCTACCAGATGGACTACCGCGACATGCTGCGCGAGCATGTCGAGCACAAAGCGGCGCTGACGATTGGCGCCGTCAAGATCCCGGTGGCCGAAGCATCGAGCTTTGGCATCCTGCAAGTCGACGACCAACAGCGCATCATCGGTTTCGTCGAGAAGCCCAAGGAAAACGCACCCGAGATACCCGGCGAACCCGGCTACTGCTTGGCGTCAATGGGCATCTACGTGTTCGATTCTAAAGAGCTCGTTCAACGTCTGAAAGACGATGGCAAGATGCCAGAAGGCGAAGGCGGCGACTTCGGCCACCACGTCATTCCGCGCATGCTCGGCGAGGTACCGATCTACGCGCACTCGTTCGAAGGACTAGGTGGCGAGGACAAGCCCTACTGGCGAGACGTCGGCACGATCGAAGCCTACTTCGACGCGCACATGGACCTGTGCGACGTCAAGCCGCAGCTCAATCTGTACCGCAAGGACTGGCCGACGTACACGCTGTGGCACAACGACCCACCCGCAAAGACCGTCTTCAACGAACCCGATGAGGGCGACGAGCGTGGCCGACGAGCCGAGGTCGTCGACTCGCTATTGGCCCCGGGCGTGGTCGTCAGCGGTGGCATCGTGCACCGTTCGATCCTCAGCAATCTCGTCTACATTGACGAACGCGCCGAACTCGACGAGTGCATCGTCATGCGCGGCGCCCGCATCGGTAAGAACTGCAAACTGAAGCGCTGCATCATCGACAAGTGGAACGAAGTGCCAGAAGGCACCGTCATCGGCTTCGACCGCGAACAAGACGAACAGCGCTTCACGGTGTCGCCGACCGGAATTGTCGTCATCGGCACTAACCATCAGTGGGAGTAATCACTGTGGCGCTGTTGGCCATCGTTGCTGCAGCGACTCGCGCCTAGCGCCTAGCGCGCCACCGCATCGGCCAGCACCTGCCGCCTCAACATGGCGGACGCGCGATCTGGTGCAGCCGGTCGCACCGCGCGGCAAGCAAAGCCTCAGACGACGAGGAGGCCCTTGCTCATTCTGCGACTACTCGCCGACCTTGCTCTCGCTACCGGCGTCGTTCTCGATCGTATCATCCGCGCGCGGTGGCAGGAGTTCGCCGAGGAACTGCGGCAGCATCTTGCGCCAGGTCACCCAGTCGTGGTGCCAGTCCTTGCTCCAAGCATCGACGCGGTTCGGGATGCCCTTCGGGCCGAGTACCTTCTCGACGTTCCAACTCTGCGCCGGTTCTTCGTGGTCACCTTCCCCGTGCGCCAACAAGACAAAGCGTTCGCGCAGCAACTCGAGGTCCTTGCCTGCCAAGTTCGGCACGAAGTCGAGCGGCGACGACTGGTAGTACTCGTGGTTCATGTCACCCTCGAGGAACTTATTCATGTTGTAGGTGCCGCTCATGCAGATCGCGGTCTCGAACAAGTCCGGGTGACGACACAGCAGCGCCAATGCGTTGAACGCACCGACCGACGCGCCAGCGGTCCAGATACGGCCAGCATTGCCACCGCAATCACGATGGATCGCCGGCACGACCTCACGCACCAGACATTCGTCAAAGCGGTTCTGCGCGGCGGCGGCGTCCTCAAGCGTACGGCACTCCTTTAGCCACGCTTGGCCAGCGACCGAATCGACCGTGTAGACCTTCAATCGCAGGTCGGCGAGGAACTCACCGATCGCCGAAATCATGTGAAAGCGCTCGGGCTCTTCGGCATCGCCACCCGCCGTCGGGAACAGCAGCAGCGGAGTGCCACTGACGCCGTAACTACAGAAAGTGATCTCACGACCGCCGAGGGATGGCGACTTCCAGGTAATCTTGTGCTTGCTCACGAATCGATGCTTTTAGGGCGCGGATAAGACTGAGTAGCTAAGGCCCGCGCGCTACCGCGAAGACCGGATGCAGGCCGTCGATCCTACTTGCTAGCTGCTTGTAGATCGTCGACGGACTTCATCACAAGCGCATGGAACTTGGCCGTAAACTCGTCCACCTCGTGTTCCGGAAACACGTTACTCACCTTCATACGAATCGCCTCGAGACAACGTTCGCTACGGAACCACGCAAACGCAGCCTCCTCAAGCGGACGCAGATGCTTATTGCTGAAGGTCTCGAACTGAGTGGTCGACATCCGTTCGCGCGCCAGCTTGGCGTAGCCCGCCAGCTTTTCGGCGTATGAGATGTCCTTCGCTGCGATCTTATAGAACGGCTCAAAGTCGACCGTCTTACGCATTTTCCGATTGGTCGCGGCGTTGAACACCGCCCACTTCAAGTTGCTCAGCACATACCAAGGCCAGTGGTAATGGATTGAGTTGACCTGGCTATCGGGGCACGGGTTGGCAAAGTCGATCGGGTAATAGACGCCGTCTTTGCTCAACATCTCGCAGCTGTTGAAGTCCCAGCCGAAGAACGCGTTAATGGTCAGTGTCGTGTCGATGACCAACTGCTCGTCTTCCTTGGTTATGAAGTCACGATCGACGAGGTAGCGGCCGTGCAGCGGCTGACTCGGATCATACTTCATGACGCGCACCTGCGGGCCAATGCCGACCGCGCGCACGAACACATCGAAGTCGTGCACTGCTGCCTGCAGGTGCATCAGGTCTTGACCACTTTCGTCATAGGCCTTGCCGAGTCCGGATGCGTCATCCACCTTAGAAACGCCGCGCCAACCACCGCCGTCGAATGGCTTCAAGAACGACGGATACGACAGGCCATCGCCAATCGTATCCAGTTCGAACATGCGCGCGTATTGCTCAAGCGTGAAGTCAAGATCACTCAGTTCGCCATACTTCTTCTGCGGCAACATCACGGTCTTCGGAACCGGCATGCCGAGCGCCGTCATCGCGCAGTAGCTGGTGTGCTTCTCGTAGCTCTGCACCGACCACGGGTTGTTGTAGACGTAGAGGTCGTCCATCAAGACGCCCTTCTTGATCCACTCGCGCTGCAGCTTGAACCAGTGAGTCAAGCGGTCGACGACGACATCGTACTTGCAGCCCTTCTCAAGCGCGAACGGCTCAAGGCCCACTCGCTCACAGGCGAAATCGATGACGTCCTTACCGACCTTCAGACTGAGCTTGCTGTCAGCAAGGATTTGTTCGAAGGCAAGCGGCCAACAGATGTCGGCGCCAAGCGAGAGACCAATATTACGAGTAACGGCTGGCATGTCGGGCGATGATTTCGGTGATCCGCGGATCAGGTCCGCAGAGCAAATGAGGCGAGCACCTTACTCGTAGACGTGCCACAAGGGACCGGGGAACAGTGAGGAAAGACCTTCGCGCAGCCGATCCCGCCAGTTCTCCCAGTTATGGCCATCGTTGGCCTCTCTAACTCGGACCTGCATACCGGTCTCCTGCAGCAAAGGAACCAGCGAGCGGTTGTAGTAGATCAACGATTCGTAGACGCCACAGCTCAAGAACACCTGATCCGCCGGGCGACCCGGCTTCTTGCGGAACTTATTGACGAACTTGACAACCGGATCGAACATCGGCGGCCGGTCGTGGTCGCCGATCTCGGTGAACACGAACGAACCGGACTGCAGGAACAGCTTGCCGAAGAAGCCAGGGTGGCGCCACGCGGTCGACAGCGACGCGACCGCACCAAACGACGCCCCCATCATCGCGCGCGCCGACGGCTCGCGAATCAGCGGCAGCAGGTCTTCCATCTGCGGCACAAGATCCTTAACGATGAAGTCGGCATGCTGCTCGTCGGCAGCATATTCCTTCATGCGATCCAACGACTGCGTCATTACCGCGATCAGCGGTGGCAGTTCGAGCCGGTGGATCAAGTTGTCGAGGATCTCCTGCAGGTTGGCGAACTTCAGATAGTCCAAGCCATCGTGCACCACGAGCAGCGGATAGCGCCTGGTCTCACGGAACCGCGCCGGGCGATAGATCTGGATTGGCCGCCAATCGCCGAACACCTTGCTATCGAGGTGCCGCTCTTCGACCGTGCCCTTACGCGCCTCGGGATCTTCAACAGTCCACTCGGGCGGCTCATAGCCTTCGCCATAGACGACCGAGTTGGCCCCAAACGGATCGCGCGCTAGATGGCTATTGAGTGGGTCGCGCACCAACTCGCCGCGACTCCCTCGCATCACGCCGATCTTGTATTCCATGCGCGAACGACGCGGCAGGTCGATCTGCAACACCCACAACGAACTCCTACGCAGCCGGCGGAACTGCAATTCGCCGGGCAGACCGTGGATCCAGTGATGCAGCGTGATCTCGTCGGCTTCACCGTCAAACAAGAAGGTCACGTTGCGGCCTTCGACGTGTGGGAACTCTACTTCGCCAAGAATGGCCCGTATCGCAGCAGGACCGCCAGCAAGTGCTGACTCCAATCGCTCGAGCATGCTCATCGCACCACCTCTTCAACCAAGCCGTCTTGGCTTAGCTGGCGCGAATTGGGTTGAGCCGTCCACTCGCCGTTCCTCAGATCAAAGCGCGAGCGATAATCGAGCAAGGCACAACGAGCAGGCTGGAAGCGCCGCGACAACATGCGAACACGCACGCTGTCGTCGGTCTGTAAACGATGGCGAGCGTGCGGCAACGCGACGAAGTCCGGCAGTTCACCAAAGCCCGCCTCCATCACTTCGGCATACGAACTTCCTTGTGGCGGTTCATCGTGGAACAGAACGACACGCTCACTCAACGCCATCGCCCCGGCTGACCAAGCAATCGTGGGGCGATCGCCCCACAGCGAACACACGTCAAACAACTGCATGCGATGCAGCAGCACGCCGACGTGGCCACCGGCAACCAGCAAGCACGAAACGTCCGCCAACTGCTTCTCAAGCTCCCGGCGTTCTTTCTGCACGGTCTCGCGCTCGGCTGGCTTGATGCGCTCAGCAAAGTCAGCGTGGATAAGCGCGACCCGAGCCATGTGCTGCGCATCCAGGCCGCGCACCAGTTCCCACGAATCCTGTTCTTCAACGGCAAACAGCGGATCACCATCGCCACGCCGCAACAACTCCTTGGTGCTGCCCAGCAGCCCCCCGAGTCGTAAACGATAGATCTCCTGCACTCGGCGCCAAGTCACATGCCGTTCGCGAACGGCCTCGCGCAGTTCCTTGTCCTTTTCCAAGATGCTCTCGACCCTGGCCCAGATCTTCAGGTTGATCAGCGGACGATTGACGTGCTCGCGCAATTCTTCGTCTTCGCCTTCGCGCTCTTCCCAACCCGCGGTAATCACGGCAACGGAACTGTTTCGCCCCGGAACCAGATCCTCAATCGCTTCACGGACAATGGGGTCTCGGCGCTGCGGGCCGAGCACAATCGCAGAGGACAACATGACGTTGTCCTGAGTTATCCGAGCCCCGCCCGAGAAGAAAGCTCTGTGGCAGCAAACCGACAACCTGTCTGGGTTGACCTCGCCGCCCCCATCAGGACACTGCTAGCTGCTGGGCTAGTCCTGGGAACGTCCGGAGACGATCCAAGCTCTACGCCAGAGGACCTATCCCGCACCAGACCCTGTAATGCTGCACCACCGCCAACTCGCTCTATCGCTGCTAGGACTCACAGCCACGGTCTTCGCCCAAGCACCCGACATCAGGCCGACGAGCAAACGGTGGCCGCGAGCTTGGCGAACCCCCGAGAGCCTCAACCCGGCGCACAGCTAACCAGACTCGGCATGGCACTACGTCCCTACCAAGTGGCGGCTCTCGAAGCCGTTCGCAACACCTACAAGGAAGGTCACCGCACCGCGCTTGTCGTGATGCCGACCGGCACCGGCAAGACCGTGCTGTTTGCCGAGATCTCGCGACTCGCCAAGGGCCCGGTGCTGGTGCTGGCCCACCGCCAGGAACTGGTCGAGCAAGCACGCGAAAAGATCTCGCTGTGGTGCAACGACGTCGTAGCGGTCGAGATGGCACACCAACGCGGCTTCACCCGGCCCGATGGCACGCGGGCCAAGATCTCCGTGGCCAGCATCCAGACACTGCGGCAGCGGCTCAAGGACGTGCCGCGCGATGCATTCAAGATTGTCGTCGTCGATGAAGCACATCACGCGACGTCGGATTCGTACCGCGCGGTACTCGACCACTTCGACGCCTACCTGCTCGGAGTGACCGCAACGCCGGATCGCAGTGATCGCGTGCCGCTCGGCGAAGTATTCTCGGCCGTCGCGTATTCCTATGACATGCGGCAGGCGATCAAGGATAAGTGGCTTTGCCCGATCCGGTCGTTCTTAGTGCAGACGCAAGCCGACTTCTCGGGCATCCGCAAGGTGGCCGGCGAACTGGCCATCCGCGATGTCGAAGAGGTGCTGACGCAAGAACTGCACCTCGCCGAAGTCGTCACGCCGATCCTGCGCGAACGTGGCGATCGACCTGCCATCGTCTTTGCCGCATCCGTCGCCCACGCCCACTCGCTGTGTCGCGTCATCAACGAACAAGCAGACGATCCGGACTGCGCCGCGGCGCTCGATGGCAGCAATTCGTTCGAAGTGCGCGCCCCTGTGCTCGACCGGTTCCGTCGCGGCGAGATCAAGATCCTGGTCAACTGCTCGTTGTTCACCGAGGGCTTCGACGTGCCGCAGATCGCCCTCGTTGCCATCGCACGACCCGTGCTGTCGCGTTCGTTCTACGCCCAGATGGTCGGCCGCGGCACGCGCATCGCCGACGGCAAGAAGGATCTGCTGGTGCTCGACTTCGTGCCCGGCAACTGCCGCCACTCGCTGGTGCAAGCGGTCGACATCTTCGCGTCGAGCAATCCCGAAGTGCAGGAACGTGCCCGCCGCATCGCTCAGGAAGTCAGTGCCGAAGGCCAAGCCATCGCTCTAGAGAAGGCGCTAGAACTCGCCCAGCAAGAGCAAGAGGCACAGGAGGCAACGGTCGAATACCAACTGAAGAAGCGCGACCCGTTCCAAGCCGTCGGTATCGACCTCGACTTCTACATCCGCAGATCGCGTGGCGGCGCGCGGGCGACCAGTTCGCAACTGCAATACTTCAAGAAGGCAGGGCTGCCTAGCGACCGAGTCGAGCAGCTATCGAGCCGGCAAGCTGAGGATCTGCGCGAGTCGCTGCTCGAACGCAAGGCCGTTGGCTTGTGCACGCCCAAGCAAGCCAAGCAGCTACTGGCGATCGGCGTCGACCCTCGCGACATGTTCTATGACCAGGCGAAGGAAGTGCTGCGCGAGAACAAGTTGGCCAAGCAGCCGCCTAAGAAAGCGGTCGAAGACGACGCCGATGAGTTCGGCATCTAAGCTTAGAGCGGCACAATCACACCCGTCAGCGAGGACAACTTCTCCTGCTGCTCGGGGGTCAACTGGAACTGAAGATAAATCGCACGCAGCATCGCGACTTGGTTGCGCAACGCGGCCTGGGTACGGCCAGCCCGCAAAAACTTTAGCTTGCGCTCGACGGCGCTCGACGGCTTACCCCACATCCCCGAGCTGGAGCCGGCGACCGATTCCAACACCGTGCGCAGCCGCACCGTCTCGGCATCGCTGAAGCCGAGTTCATCGGCCAAGCGGTTACCAGCGCGGTGGGCGAAGTCAGCGGCGTTACCAGCCTTGATCGGACGCAACAGGTGACGCGTCATCAGCCCGGTACCAAACAAACTCAGGCCATCGAAGTCGGTACTGCCCTTGGGATAGATCGTAGCGAATTGCTCAGCCGTGAGCCGCTGCGACATCTCCGCGTAGAAGCGCTCTTTCGCTTCGATCTCGTGCATCATCGTCTCGGATTGAAATTCGTATGGCCCGGCGGCAACACCATCGAGTTCGGCCGTGAACGACTTCACCAAGCCCGCAAGCGCCGCACTCTGAGCTGCATCCAGTGGTTTGCCAGCGGCGTTCAGCGTACTGGCCAACGTGTTCGCCACCACCAACGGATGCGTGTAGGCACCGTTCGGCCCCGTGCCCGGCAAGCCAGCCTTCATCAGCGTCGGGATCTCACCAGCAAGGTGCACATTAAGCTTCTCGAGCTGCACGGCGATCTCAGTCGAGATCTCACCGTCCTCGTTGAGGATGCGCACCAACTCGTTGAGCAACGGCTGTATTTCGAGAGTCGCCTTGCCCATCGCGTCCCAATTGACCTTGCTCAGCGCATCCGCGTATTTCGGATCCTCGAACATCATCGCCGTCGCCACATCGGGTTTGTCCAGAGCTTCCGCAAGGACAGGTCCTTCAGGAATGGCCGGCGCAGCAACACCTTCGCGCATCATCATCAAGCGGGCGTTCTGCTCTTCGAGGCCTTGCACACGAGCCATCAACCGGGCGTTCTCGACGGAGTAGTCCACGCCATCCGGAGCCATAGCTTCCAAGCGCACAACCTCACCGCTAGTACGAGCCTCCGGCCCGGACAACGAATCCCAGGTCACGGCACCAACCACCACACCAATCGCTAGAGACGTCGCTGCAACCACACCATTATTCATCGATACACCCATAGAACGAACCTCTAACTCCGTAGCTGGCTCAACCCGAAGCATCGGGAAGACGCCTAGTTGCAGCCGTGAATCTTTAGATACAAACATGCGGGCACCACGAGGCTCCCTGACGATCACAGCACTGCCCGCGGCGACGACTTCGCCTGGCCGCTGAGCATCTGCCGGAACGAACTCGACCTGGCCAGAGACCACGTATAATGCGACGCGCTCGGCTTCGACCGTCGACCTCGAGCCATCGTCAAACGCATAGCTAACGACGTAGGCGGTCAGTAAGCCGAGGCACAAGAAGGCGGCAGCCAGCATCGTGGACCCAGCGATGGATCGCGGCGGCGGCGGCAGCGCTGGCAATTGGCCTGGTGCTCCTTCGCCCAACGCGATCAATATACGAGCAGATAAGTCGGGTGGCTGTTGCCCCCCCACTTCCTGCAGGGCGCTATCGATGATGCGATCATCCCAATCGGTCATGCTTCCCTCCGTGCGCGTTCCACGCATTTTTTCAGCAACTCGCGGGAGCGTCGCAGCAACGACTTGACGCCTTGCTCGCCCAGCTCCAATCGATCACCAATCTCGCGACGCGAACGACGCTCTTCGTAGTGCAGTCGCACCGCTTGACGCGCCCGGCCATCGAGATTTTCGAGACACTCGCGCAGCGCGGCTAGCGACTCGTTGCCGCCATCACCCTGCGCATAGTCCAACCACACCGCTTCGATACGGTCGAGATCCACCAAGGCAAACGGCGGCCGGCGGAACGACTTCACGTAGAGGTTCTGCGCAACCTTGCGCAGCCAAGCCCTTCTGGCCGGCTCACCCTGATCCTCATACGGAGCGCGCAATAGTTGCAGGAATGCCTCCTGCACCAAGTCGTCGGCGAGCTCGGCATTAGCCCCCAAAAAGCGAACATAGCGCCACACTTCGGCCTGATGCCGGTGTACCAGCTGCGAGACGTCTTGGGGATCGACTGTAAGGACCTTCGCCACATCCCCCACAATCCACGGACGTGACCAAAGGGTGCAAGAAGACCAAAGATTATTTCGGTACCGCTGCCACGGGCCGAACTAAGACGTAGTCGCCAGCGACCCTAGGCCAGATCGCTATCGCCGAGCGTATACCACCAGCTATCAGCCAAGAACTCAGCTGTAACCCGCGGAACGTGGATGTTGTGGATCATGCGCCGCTGCAGCCAATTCGCCGACGGCGTTTCGACGAAGCCGCGCGTGACCAAGTGCTCGTGCTCCTTCGACCACGGCGGGAACACGGTAAGCAGTTGCTGCTTATTCTCGTCGTGCTGACGCTGCACAGCCTTGGCCAACAACGCATCTGCGGCCTCGGCGTCGGCTTCGGGCACCAACCAATCGGCGATCATCGACGAGTCCGGGGCCAAGCCAGAGCCAGGCTTTAACACCATCAAGCCACACAAAACTCCGGCCCGGCGCGCCGTCCACATTTCGTAGTCGGCATGTGCAGGATTGTCGATGTAGCGCCAAGTGAGGTAGCGATGGTCGCGTCGCGACAGGCACTGCTTGTCTTGACGAACGACATCGTAGACGCCACCGATGTCGTCTGGCACGGCGTCGACTTGGTCAACCTCGATGCCTGCCGGCACTTCGATTGGCGCCAGCGCGGCGTCGCGGATCAGGTAATCGATGACCCGCAACATCTCGTATTTGAAGAAGCGCTTACCGATCCGGTAGGCCACATTGACCGGCAAGCCGTAGCAGGCCGCATCGCCGAGTTCCTTGACGCGATCCCAGAACAGCATGCCTGTTTCGACAAACAGACTCTTCGCTTTCAGGCCCTTGCGCCAATCAGGATGCGTCATCGAGTCAACGCAGTGCACCAAGTGCTCCTCCCCCCACGGCGTGTCGCAGAGTATCGGCATGCCGGCATACTGCGACGCAATCGTGCCGTCGGCGGCAACAGCCAACGACATGCGATGGCCAGCGGGGTTTTTGGCATACGCCCACTGCCACTGCTCAAGAGTACGGTCGACATATTCGGGCCCGCACACTTCGCGGAACACCAAGTTGAACGTCTCCAGAATCTGGTGCTCGTCGCCTTCCTGATACAGCCGAATCGTCAGCCCTTCGGTCACGAAAGCCCCCGACAAAATTGACCAACGACATTGCTCATCATCGCGGCCGCAGACTTGCCGGTCTCGATGACCTCGTCGTGTGACAACGGATGTGCCGAGATGCCGGCGGCAAGATTCGTGATCAGCGACATGCCGCAGACTTCGGCCCCCATAGCGTTCAGCGCCATCGCTTCGTGCACCGTACTCATGCCGACGGCATCGGCGCCCAGAGTTCGCAACATAAGTACTTCTGCAGGGGTCTCGTAAGATGGGCCAAGCAGTCCCGCGTAGACGCCTGTGCGCAGGCCCGTGCCGGTGCCTAGCAGCGCCGTGCGAAGGCGTTCCGAGTAGATCTGTGACTGGTCCGGGAAGCGTGGTCCGAACGCAGGTTCATGATCGCCGAGCAACGGTGTCTGACCTGTCATGTTGAGATGATCGCTCAAGACCATTAGGTCGCCAGCGACCAACCCGTCCCCGATACCCCCGGCGGCGTTCGTCAGCAGGAACCTAGGGATCCCCATGCGACGCAGCGTGCGCACACAGCGCACCACTTCGGCTGGCTGCCACCCCTCATACAGGTGCACACGGCCGGTCAAGCACGCGACGCGCACGTTGCCGATCTCACCAAATACAATCGAACCACCGTGACCTTCCACCTTGGGCCTTGGCCAATCCGGCACCTCGCTGAACGGAATCTCCAAGCGATTCGCCAGCACGTCCGCAAACGACTTGAGGCCGCTACCGAGCACCAGGCCCAACTGAATCGAAGCGACATACTCGTCGCCACGTTTGCCGCTCAGCCACATCGCCGCGCGGTCGACGCGCTGCAGTTCTTCGCGAGCACTCATGCAGACAACACTCCGGCCACACAAGCCGTCATGCAGGTGGCGAGGGCACCCGCAAACATCGCCCGCAAGCCGAGTTTCGCGAGATCCGCACGCCGACTTGGAGCCATCGCGCCGAGGCCGCCAACCTGGATCGCCACGCTGCCGATGTTCGCAAAGCCACAAAGGGCGAAGCTAGCGATCAACGCGGTGCGAGGAGAGATCTGGCTTGGCAGGTCGCCCGGCGGATCCATCAGCGCACCGAGCTGCTTGTAGGCGACCAATTCGGTCAGAGCGATCTTCGTGCCGAGCAACTCGGCGAGTGTCGGAATCTCATCCCACGGCACCCCCATCACCGCAGCAATCGGCCAGAAGATGATCGCGAGCCCGCCGCCAACGGACCATTGATCATTGATCAATCCAAGCCCGGCGTTCAGCACCGCCACCAACCCCAGAAATGCAATCAGCATCGCGGCGACGTTCAAAGCCAACTTCAGACCGTCACCAGCACCACCCGCGGCTGCTTCAACAACGTTGCCGTACGATGCGTTATCAACCTTGCCAACGGTGCCCATCGTTTCACTATGTTCGGTTTCCGGCCACAGCATCTTCGTGCAGATCAAACCAGCGGGCACCGCCATGACGGAACCAACCATCAAGTGACCGGGGTCGACGCCAAAGCCCACGTACAGTGCAAACACACCGCCAGCGATGGTCGCAAAGCCACCGACCATGATCGCGTGCAACTCGCTCATGGTCATCTTCTCGAGGAATGGCTTCACCATCAGCGGCGCCTCGGTCTGGCCAACGAACACGTTGCCGCAGGCGGACAGTGACTCGCTGCCCGACGTCCCGAGCAAGCGCACCATCACGCTCGCCATGCGTCGAACCACCCACTGCATGACGCCTAAGTGGTAGAGCACCGCCATGAAACTACTGAAGAAGATCAGCGTCGGCAGCACCATGAAGGCAAACAGGAAGCCGTTGTTGTCACCTGGCATCGCGGCGTCCACGGTGCCGCCATCGGTCAGTGCACCGAACACGAACGAGCTGCCCGCTGCCGACAACCTCAGGAACTTATCGACACCGGCACCGACGCTACGTAGCGCGGCGTTGCCGGTGTCCCAATAGAGAAAGATCAATCCCATCGCCGCCTGGATGGCGAGACCCGTTCCGACCAGGCGCCACTTGATGGCGCGACGATGGCGAGAGAAGACAAAGCAGATCGCCAGCATCACAACGATTCCACACAATGAGACGAACTGCAACATCAGCCGCGATGCTATGCCGCCGGCGCGTTCGGTTCTTGTCTGCGCTCGCAGAATTGGTGGTTTGCAACGCACCAGCGACCTGGAAGTTGCCAGAATCCGGCACAGCTACACCACCCCGCTTGTGCTATCCCGCCTAGCCGTGGACGATGGGCCTGCCCAAATCGACGAGCAGTCGATCTGGGCCGGGTCTCGAATCACCATGCTCGCACGAACCATCGCCTCTGCCACGCTGCTAGTCGCATCGTCCTTGTCATCCGGCCTGGCCGCTCAGGGCTGCAGTTCCGGCACGTTCTGGCAACGCGACTCCCTGCCAGCGGTGCCGTCGTCGATCCCGACTGGTGTCAGTGTCATCCAAGGCATGTGCGAAGGGGAAAGCGCTGGCATCGTGTTTGAGATGCCAGCCAACATGCCGGTGCAGAAGATCACCAAGGTTGTCGCCCCTTGGGGTGCCGCCTTCGGCGCTGCAGGGTTCCTCGCAGCGCTCGACATCGAGGTCTACGACGGTGTCAGCTTCAGCGGCCAGAACGTCAACATGGGCCAACTCGTATTCAGCCTGACGCAGAACGCTAACCAGAACCTGCAGGCCTCGAGCCACGCCCTCAACGAGTTCGACACGTCGCCTTACAACATCGTCGTCGGCACACAGCCACCGGTCGGTGGCGTGCGTCGCTTCGCGATCTGCTTCCGCACCGACATCAACTTCCACCCGAGCGGTTCGTGCGCGACTGGCTGGCCGGCGAATTTTTTCACTGACAACTCGTCGTTCCAGTTCGTCTGTAATCCGGCAATCACGCCACAGCAAACCAGCATCATCCAGATCGCTGGCCAAGGCTGGCGCGACGCCGCGCTGGCAACCGTGCAGGGCATCCAGTTGTGCCCGCTCTACTACAGCGGTACTTGGGCGATTCGCTGTTGTAGTGAGGACGCATTCCCAGCCACCTACTCGAGCTTCGGACCCGGTTGTCCAAACTCGATTGGCACAGCGCAACTGATCAACGCAGTGCTGCCGAGACTCGGCCAAACGATGATCGTCAACGTCACCAACATGCCGATTGGCTTAGGACTGATGATCACTGGCACGAGCAACCAAGCCTCAACGCTTGGCTTCTTGCCGGCGGACCTGACGGCACTCGGTTTGCCAGGCTGTGACCTGCGCGTCAGCCTTGACCTGACCGCCGGGATCATCACATTCGGCACGACGGGATCGTGGTCGTTAGCGATCCCCAACCAGACCAACTTGCTCGGTTCGCAGTTCTATCAGCAAGCATTCGTCTTCGATCCACCTCTCAATTCGTTTGGCGGAGCAATGTCCGACGCGGCGGAATGGCAGATCGGCAATTGAGCGAGTCTGCTGCCGACAACGAATCAGCCCCAGGCGAGAACCCCGTTGGCGCTTCACCGCGCCGCCTGGCCAATGGGCGCGAGGATCTACTGATTGAAGAAGTGCCGTTGCTGCTCGATGTGCACGGGCAGCAGTTGGTGACGATGCGCACTCCCGGTCGCGACGCCGAACTGGCACTCGGCTTCCTGCTCGGCGAAGGCATCGTGACGACACCGTCCGAGGTTGTAGCGATCGAGTGCACGCCCGGCGACATCGATGCCGCAACCCCCGACCGCGCACGCATCGAACTGACCAAGGCACCACAGGGCCTAGCCAAGACACGTCTTGCCCGCACTCATGAGATCCGCAGTTCGTGTGGCGCGTGCGGCATTACCGACCCGCACGCACTACTTGACGATGCGCCAGGCTTACTACCGGGCGTGCCAAGAGTTGCCACCAACGTGCTGACCAAGTTGGTGGCCGAGTTGACCGAGCGGCAGCAACTGTTCTCGTTGACCGGTGGCTGCCATGCCGCACTCCTGGCCGACAATCGTGGCCACGTGCTCGCAGCGGCCGAGGATGTTGGCCGCCACAACGCACTCGACAAGGCGATCGGCGAAGCTGCGAACAAAGGCGTAGACCTGACTTCATCTATCGCCGTGCTATCTGGACGCATGGGCTTCGACCTAGTCGTCAAATGTCTGCGCGTGCGGATTCCAATTATGGTCTCGGTGTCTGCGCCCAGCGCCTTAGCTTTTGATTTGTGCCAAGCGGCTGGTGCCACGTTGCTCGGTTTCGTGCGTGGCGAGCGTTACGAAATCTACTGTGGCGCCGACAGACTTAGACCCGACAAGACTTAGCCACACAACATGCGGTCCCTGAAGCTCAGTCTACTGCTCTCCAATCCAGTAATCGCTCACGTCCTGCTCGCGGCACAACTCGCTGCACAGTTCACCGCAACGACTGCGCCGCAAGCAACGCCGCAACAAGTCAATCGACTGTTGCAGCAAGCACGGCAGGGCATCTTTTCGACATCCCCCGATACTGTGAAGGCAAGCCAGCAGGCGGTGCGCTTCGTCGAGCACACGCGTTTGCATCACCTCCATGCGCAGGCGCTATCCGTTCACGGCCGGGTCTTGCTGGAGAAGGGGCGGCTGGCTGAGGCTCGAGAGTGCATCGAGCAGGCCATCGAACTCTGTGACAAACACCTCGAGGAACGCGCGTTGGCCGAGCCTCACATCGTGTTTGGATTCTGGCACGCACGGCACGGCGAGTTCGACCGCACGCATCAACACATCGAAATCGCACGGACGCAACTCGGAGACCGCGCGACGCCGCGGCAAGCCGCCGAGATCGCGCTGCTCCTGGCGCAATGCAATCTAGCTCGCGGGGCTCATCACCTTGGCATACCCAAGATCTACAAGGCGCTCGAAGTTAGCGAGCAGCACGGTTTCTCCGACGTTGCGGTGCAGGTGCACTTGACGCTGGCAACCGTTGCCGAACGCCAGTCGAGTCTCCCCGATCACGCGAGGCACGCATCGAGCGCCGCGGACCTGATCAAGACAAACCGTTACGGCCAGTTGGCACCGGCCGCAGAGATGTCGCTTGCGAAACTGGCTGGCGCCCGCAAAGAATCCATCAGCATTCGCCGCAGCAAGATCAACAAGGCAATCGAACTCGCCGAAGCAACCAATAATCCAACCTGGCTTGCAACAGCAGATCTATGGCGTGGCAATGCCGCGCAGTCGCTCAATGGAGACATGGAGGAGGCCAAGGGCTACTTCCTTGCTGGCATCGAAAAGGCGCTTACCGCCGACGATTTGGATTGCTTGGGCAACCTCGTGGCACAAGCCTCCTTCGCCCAGCAGATGACGGGCGAACCGCAAACAGCCATCGACCTAATCGAACGCCACCAAGAAAAACTGGCAATGGCTGGCGACACCCGCCTCAAGGTCCAGATAGCTCGCGTCTACAGCCGGACACTCGCTGCAGTTGGCCGACACAAAGAGGCCTACGATGCCGCGTGGGAAGCGGCCGACACGTTGAGATGGCTGGCGCCAAACGAGTCGACCGGCTTGCTACTGGAGCGCCGACAAGATCTCCGGCGACAAGAACTCCGGCAGGCGACGATCTTCTGGGTCACGATCACCACGCTCGCCATCGGCGCATCGATTTGGCTGCTACGCATGTACGCCCTGCAACGCCGCGCCAACAGGGACCAGGTGGCGCTCAACAGCCAACTCGAAACCGCGCTATCGCAAGTGCAAGAACTGCAAGGCTTGCTGCCAATCTGCGCGCAGTGCAAGTCGATCCGCGACGACGAGGGTTACTGGCACCACATCGAGACCTACCTGACCAACAATTCCAAGGCATCGCTGTCGCACGGCATCTGCCCTGGTTGCTCGATCGAACTGTACTCCGACTATCTGCCGGAGCTAAAAACCAATCCGGACAAGGATCTGAAACCCGACGCGTGAATGGCGACGATCCCGTGACCGCGAGTACGTAGCGATCACTTATTGCTGACAGGAGGACCAGCGTTCACCACACAACGAAAGCCGGTGTGGCAGAGCGACGTATCCGGCGTCGACTTCATGCGCGTCCCCGGCAGGTAGCCGAGGCAGTAGACATCGCTGCACAAGAACGAACCGCCGCGCTGCACGCGCTTGCCCATGCCAGGTTCATCGGGATCGAAACTGGCCTTCGGTCCACGTGGATCAACCGCAACCAAAGACGGGTCGCCGTAGCCACGCGGATGATACCAATCCTGGCACCACTCCCAGACGTTGCCCGACATGCCGTAGATACCGAGTGCATTCGGCTCGAAAGTGCGCACCGGATTCGTCGTCAAGAACCCATCTTCTTGCGTGTTGTCCTGCGGGAAGTGGCCTTGCCAAATATTTGCCGGCCAACGCCCACCTAACTTCTGCTGATCGCCCCAAACGTAGCGCTGCTGATCGAGTCCGCCACGGGCGGCAAACTCCCACTCCGCTTCGGTCGGCAAACGCTTGTTCGCCCACTTCACATACGCCTGCGCATCCTGCCAGCTAACGTGAACGACCGGATGGTCCTCTCGCCCCAAGATCGAAGACCCCGGCCCTTCGGGTTGCCGCCAATTGGCGCTGGGCACGTAGCTCCACCAAGCCCAGAACTCACGCAACTCGACAGCGTTCGGCGGCGGCGTGAACACCAACGATCCCGGCACCAACTTGTCCTTCGGAACGGTTGGAAACTCCTCGGCGCTTGGGGTGCGTTCGGCGATGGTCACATAGTTGGTCGCCTTAGCAAACTTCGCGAACTCCGCATTGCTGACTTCGACCGCATCAATCCAAAATCCGCTAATACGAACCCTGTGCATCGGCGCGTCGGCATCGAATTCCTGACTACCGAGGCGCGCCTCACCGCCCGGCACCCAGATCATGCCCTTCGTAGACGGGGCGCCCGGGGATGGGGCATTCGGGGACGGTTCGCGCGACACCGGTTCCAGCATTTCAGGCCACTGGCCTTCGGGAACAGGATCTTGAGTGCTCGGGGCGCTGGCGTTCATACCGCGCGATTCCGCTGAAACTCCGGGCGAGGACTGCTGCTCGGCCGCCTCGCCTCGGTAGCAACCAGAGGCAGCAACGGCGATCGTCAACAAGCTCAACAACACGGGGCGGCAACGCATGGATGCATCGTCGCTTGGTTGTTGGCTTACGGCAACCAATGCCCCTACTAGACTGCGCCAATGCTCAGCCGTCGGCCCCTGTTGCGACGATGATCACCCTGGTATTCGCCGACCCAACGCTTGGGCCGAAGAATGCCAAGCCGGCAAAGTCCCGCAAGTAGACCGGGCGAGCCCTCGCTGCTGCTACTGCTCGGTGCGGTTGTGGAACAACGCCGGGCCTGCGCCACGCGAGTCAACCCAACCCATCCAGACGCGTGCATCATCGATAATCATGCGCGGCGCATCTTGCGCAGTAGTACCGGAACCATCACCGAACGTAGCAGGGCCGATGAAGGAGGTGCCACGGTTCGTCGAGGTGTCCAGCTTGATGCGCGCCGCCCCGGAAGCGATATCGCCACCGCTCCACGAGGCGAACACGTAGTTACCGCGCAACGCGACACTCGGCTGTCGTGCCACCTCGGAAACAGTGCTCAGCGTCACGTGCTCCGGCACGGCACCGAGTGCCCCAACGCGCGAGAACGCCACGTTCGTGCCGCCGGCAACATAGGTAGCGACCAGACGGTCTTCTTCGCAATCCACAGCGGCGTTAGCGGTTGAGATCACTCCGAGGTCGGCAGGGCGCAGCACGCTCTGCAGGGTCGGCCAACCCAACCCGGCATTCTCCGAGATCATGTATTGCAGGGCACCATCGTCAGCCCAGACCAAGAACACTCGCTGGCCAGCGTTGCAGAACAGAGCCTGCTCCAGATCGGGGACGGCAGCCACGCTGCTGCGCGCGACGCCGGAACTCCAGAAGAAGCCGGCGTTACTGGTGTGGGTCGTGTAGAGCCGTTGGTCAGGTCCTTGGCGCAACGCGATCCACGCATCCACGCCAAGGCAACCGATCGACGGCACCGACTGGTCATCAGCGGTTGCGTAAGCCGGCTTGCCAACATTCCAAACGGCGCCTGTGGTCGTCGAAGACGCAACCCAGACCTCCTGCTGCAAAGCGGGCCCTGACTTCATCCAGGCGCAGTGCATGTATTGCTCGCTGACGCAGATCGCTGGGGTAAACGCGCTGCCAGTCGCCAGATCGACGACTGGATCAAACACCAGGCCTGCATCGGTCGACGTGCGCACGTGCAAGCTACCGCCCGAGCCCGTGATGTCGCCAATCCACGCGACCGCAACGGTGTCGCCGTCGACCGCGATGAGTAGTGAGCTTGGCAGTTCCGCGCCACTAAGCGTCATGGCAGCCGACCAGGTCGCGCCACCATCCAATGAAGTACTCAGCAGCACCGCAGCACCTTCGACCCAAGCCGCGTGCATGCGCGCGCCAACGTTGGCGGTCACCAACTGCGCCCCACCACCGCTATCGAAAGCCGTGTCGTTATCAAGCAGATCGACGGGATACGAATACATCGTGAACGAACCGGGCGGCGCCGTCGCGGCACCAAACTGGTTGGACACGCCGACGGTGTTGGCGCCAAGCGAGGCGGCCATCGGCGTCGTGCACGTCAGGGTCGACTCGTCGACGACCACAATGTTGGCGGCAACGATGCCGGAGAAGCTCACGATCGTATTGACCGTGTTGCCAAGGGCGAAGGCCGAGCCACTGACCGTCACGTCTTGCGCCGCGGTCGCGAACGCGCTGCTGCGGTTGATGCCGGTCACTGCAGGCGCACCGCTGCGCACCAGCAAGATGTCGATTGCGGCGGCAGCGCCAAATGGATCTTCGACTAACACGACGAGGGTGGCAGACACTGGCGCGGCCACCGGGGCTAGGTTGATCGTGAACACCGAGCCAGACAACGACGACGCAAACATCAATCCCGCGGCCGTGGCACCGGGCGCCGACACGGCGACCTGCCAGTCCAAAGCGTCGCCATTAAGGTCCACCGCGTTAAACGTCAGATCCTGCGAACCGGTAATCGGCAGCACGTACGAAAACTGCACCGGGCCGCCACTGAGTTGCACCGGAACTTGGATCGTCGGCGCGTCATTCGGTTCGGGCGTAGGGGTGGAATTACCACCACCCCCTCCACTGCTTCCCCCGCAGCCTGAAAGAGCCAGGGCAAGGGGCAGGAACAAGAAGACTGCAGGTGTTTGGAGGCGCATCGCTATGGCACCTTAGCCCGCCCGCGCGCGAGCGTTTCTGCTCGACAACGCATTTCTTAAAGAACCGAGTCGGGCAGTTACAAAATCCGCTCCCGCCATGGCCAATTCGCTGCCAAAACTCAGTGAACGCTCAGTATTCGTCGCTCGGCAGAATGCGAGTTTTGTTGCACGGCGGCAAGGTGGACTGCCAACGTGATCTCGAAGACGTTGAGAGCGCGCGCATGCGGCAACAGATTCTCTGCGGGGGCATCGAAGATGCACGCGGTGCCAGCACCACGCACGTATTCGATCAGTTCGCGCGCCGGTTCGAGCGAGATCTTGAGGTCGGGACCGGTGCCACACAACAGTGGCAACCACTGTGTCGCCACCGTGTGTCGGGTCGCCGCGTCGGCCTTGGCAGAACTGATCGCAAGCAACCACGCGCGCGCCGCGCGCCGACGTCGGTTGAGCACCGATATCTGGATGGGTTGCGCCCTGCGCGAATTGCGATTCTGCTTCGCGATCGTGTAGTCCACGATGCTGCGCACGAGGTGGCTGATCATTGGCTGAACGCGCTCCTCGAGTTGCTGCACCCCCAACGAGTCAACTGGTTCCTTGCTGAGCGGCAGACTGGCTGCCTTCAAATAGAGAAACGGGCGGCACTGGCGCTGCGGCGACCCGTCTCGATGTGATCCCTCGGACTTCGTCATGGCGATGCTATCGGCGCCAGCGACAACACGACTTCAGCGGCTCACCGATTCCCGCCACAACGCGCCGAGATCGGTGTCGACAATCTCAACAGCGGCACGCTCGCCGGCTAGGCACGCCGGGCGTGGGCCATAGACGGCGTTGCTGTGGGCAATGGCCTCCGCCTGGTGCAGATCCGCGAAGGTCAGGGGGATTTCCGCAACCGGCAGGCCAGTGGCGACCGCCCGTTCGAGCAACACGGCCCGCGCAATGCCGGGCACAATACGACCGTCGAGCGGCGGGGTTCGCCAGCAGCCATCGATCCGCAACCACAGGTTACCCAGCGCGGCTTCCAGCAGGCAGCCGTCCGAGGCGACCACGATGCCGTCGTTGGCCTCACCGTCTTGCGCTTGCTGCAACACGGCATCGTAGAAGCGACGCGGCTCAGCTTTAAGGTCCGCCGGTGGTTCGTCAGGATCGCGTTCGACCACGGTGGGCAAGAGGCGCACGGACTTGATCGGTGAACGCTTGCGCGACGCAACGACCACGCGCACCGGACCATCTGGCGCATCACTATCCGGAACCAGCGCCAACCGCAGCACATCGTCGGTGTGGCCGTTCTTCAGCAGCACTTCACTCGCCGCCGCTCGCAATTCCGGCGTCGCGGTGAACGCCATACCCAAACGCTCGGCGGCGTTGGCCAGTCGCTGCATATGCAGAGGCCACAATGGCACTGAGCCAGCAACCGCGCCCATCGTTTCGAATGGCGCTGCAGCTTTGGAACGCGGCACGTCGTTGCCGCCGAGAAGTTTACCGTTAACCCAGATCGTCATCGCTTTGGCACTCCGCTACGCGTCGGCATTGGGTGGCCGTTGGATGTTGGTCTGCAGCGCACGTTCCAAGCCAGCCATCTTGACCAACGACTCGCGCCACTCCAGATATGGATCACTCAGCGCCGTGATGCCACCACCAGCGTTCCCGCGGATGCGACCGGCCTGATGCACCATGGTGCGAATCGCGATATTACAATGCATCTCGTCGCCCGGCCCAAACCAGCCAATGGCACCGGTGTAGACGCCGCGCCTCGTGACTTCGAGTTGTTCGATGATCTCGAGGCAGCGCAGCTTCGGACACCCCGTGATCGACCCACCAGGGAACGTCGCGCGCAGCAACTCGATCGTCGATACACCAGCTCGCAATTGCGCGGTCACTGTCGCGAACAAGTGATGCACTTGCGCAAACGAAGCGTGTTCGGGGAATGCACCGACCTGCACGGAACCAACCTCGGCAACCTTGCCCAGGTCGTTGCGCAGCAAATCGACGATCATCGCCAGTTCCGCTTGATCCTTCTCGCTGGCCAGCAACTCCTGCAGCAAACGAGCATCTTCGACCGCATTGTCATCGCGTGGCCGCGTGCCCTTGATCGGTCGGGTGCGTAACGAGTTGCCTTTGCGCCACAAAAACTCCTCGGGCGAACTCGACAACACCGCCGTGCCGTTGCCGTCCTCGATATACGCCGCAAACGGTGCCGGGCTCTGCTCGCACAGCCGCCAGAACAACGCCCGTGGATCGCCGTCGAAGTTGGCGGTGAACGGCTGCGTCAAGTTGGCCTGGAAGATGTCGCCGTTCTTGATGTGCTCGACGACCGCAGCAACGCGGCGTTGGTAGTCGGCTTGGGCGATCGTGGCGCAAAGGTCAGTCGCGGCCGGAACAGCAGGCGCGCCAGTAGCGTCGACAGCCGAAAACTCACGCACGTCGCGGTAGGCCGTCATATGCAGCACCGGAACTTCAAAGTCGTCGGCCGCAGACTGTTGCCACTCTTCGACATCGAGGGCGAGGTCGTAGCCGAGCCAGCCAACCGTACGGTGCTCGCGATGCTCCGCCAAGAACGCGCCGAGTCGGTCGAAGCCAGAGCGCCACTCGCCAGCGCCGCATGTCAGGGTCGCGATCGGCTCGCGGCACAGCCACGTCGGCCCTACGCCGCCGCCATGCAGCAGCGCCACCGGCTCACCAGTCGGCGAGTCGAGCAGCGCCCGAAAGACCTCACTCACGCTTCGCTCACTTACGCAGCCAGTTAGGCTTGCGCTTCTCGAGGAACGCAGTCATGCCTTCCTTCATCTCGTCGGTGCTGCTGATGATGCCAAACAAGTCGGCTTCGAGGGCCAGCGCATCGACCAGCGGCATCTGCGCACCACGGCGCACTGCCTGCTTGGCCAACGACAACGCCGTCGGACCGCGCATGACCATGCGCTTGGCGACCGCCTTGACCTTGTCCATCAACTCTTCCGGCTCGAAGACGCCATTGACTAGACCAATGCGCAGCGCTTCGGAAGCATCGATCGCATCGCCTTGCAAGATCAACTGCAGCGCGTTGCCACTGCCAACCAAGCGCGGCAGACGTTGGCTGCCGCCATAGCCGGGGATGATGCCAAGCGAAACTTCGGGCAAGCCGACCTTGGCGTTCGACGAGGCAAAGCGCACATCACAGGCGAGCGCCAACTCAAGGCCACCACCGAGTGCGAAGCCATTGATGGCGGCGAGCACCGGCTTGCTGCAGCTTTCCATGCGCAGCGTCAGGGCCTGGCCGCGGCGCGCGTTCTCAATGCCATCGAGCACGCCTTGCTTAGCGAGTACCGAGATATCCGCGCCAGCAACGAAGGCCTTCTCACCAGCACCGGTGACGATGACGGCACCGACCGAATCATCGACGTCGATCGCCGCGAAGGTCGCGTCGAGTTCGGCGATGGTCTGGTCATCGAGTGCGTTGAGCTTGCTCGGGCGATTTACGGTGACGATCGCCAAGTAGCCGTCACGCTCCAGCAACACGCCCTCAGTTGTCATCGGCCGCGTCCCCTTCCTGCGGGGCACGCTCTTGGCGCGGCCGCAACTCGATGCTCCGGATCTCGACCCGCTCCTGAGGAGAGCTCTTCTCCCCACCGGGGCCGAAGTCACACTCAATGCTGGCAATCGCATCGAGCACGTCGAGGCCTGCTTCGATCTTGCCGAAGACGGTGTAGCTGCGATCTAGGAACGCCGCTTCGCCATGCACGACGAAGAACTGCGAACCCGCCGAGTTCGGATCCTGCGAGCGCGCCATCGACAAGATGCCACGCTCGTGGTGGATGTCGCTGAACTCTGCCGGCAAGTTGTAGCCAGGGCCGCCCGTGCCGGGCTGGCCGGTCGCGCCTTCCTTGCTGTTAGGGCAACCCGTTTGGATCATGAAGTTGCGCACGATCCGGTGGAACGAGATGCCGTTATAGAAGCCGTCTTGGGCGAGCTTCAAAAAGCTCGCGACGTGCTGCGGCGCCTGCTCAGAAAAAAACGTCACGACCATCGTGCCCTTGTCAGTAACAAGAGCGGCCTCGATGGTCGCGTGATCAGTCGATTCGAGGTCCATGAGTGTGCATCCTGCCCGCTCGACCTCGCAGGTGCGAGCGCTACTACTTCTTCTTCGGCAAGACAACGGCTGCTTGCAGGGTCACCGGCTCCACCGGGGCCGAGTTTGTCGCCCCACCGAGGCGCACGTTGGCAATGCGATCGAGCGTGTCCATGCCCTTCACAACGTTGCCGAAAGCCGAATAGAGGCCGTCCAAGTGCGCAGAATCCTTGTGCACGATGAAGAACCCGGAGCTGGCCGTGTCGTTGCCATCGCCGCGCGCCATTGACAGGGTGCCGCGCAAATGGCGCAGATCGCTCGCCTCGAGCTTCAGCTGGTAACCCGCCCCGCCGGAGCCCCACTTCTCGCGCAGCTTCTCGTGCTGCGTGAACGGGCAACCGCCCTGGATCATGAAGTTCTTGATGACGCGGTGGAACTTGGTGTCGTCGTAGAAGCCCTGCAGGCACAACTTGACGAAGTTCTCGACGTGCTTCGGTGCCTTGTCGTGGCGGAAGGCCAGGTGAATATCGCCGTAGTTGGTAACGAGCATCACCTCGGTCTTATTTAGGTCCAACTCCTCCAGCTTGATGTTCTTGGTGTTCGGCGCGACCTTGAAGGTGCAATCGACCCCGATCAGCCCCTTCCAGCCGACCGCAACCGTGACGAGTTCGCCGGCATCCGGGTTGATCAAGAAAGTCGCCGCCGGGAACGTCAGCAGGCGTTGTATCTGGGTGCCCTTGAGCAACTGCACCGGACCACCCTTGCCATCCTGCAGGACCGGCTTGTGCGGTTGGCCGTTGGTGCGCACCGTCAGGTTCGCCCCGGTCAGCAACTGCGACGGCACCGTGCAATCCTCGGTAACCTGGATATGCAGTCGCAAGGACATGTCGCCTTGCGCCGCAACAATCGAAGGGGCGGACAAGGTCAGGCGAACGCCCGGGATTTCCTGGGCGGCGCACACTGCCGTGAGGCAGGTGGCAAAGACAAGAGCGAGCGAGTTGTTCATTCTAGGTTCGTCTAGTACGAGAGAATCAGAACGTAATGCACTTCCGCCAACTTCCTAGCATGGAAGGCCCCCCTGAGCCGCTACTGATCGACAGCACTGGGCTGGCGCGACGCCGCCACCAACTGGCCCACCATGCCTTCGCGGTAGAACTCGAGCTTGAGATCGCGATCGAACCACAGCACGCAGCCCGGCAAGTCGGTGCCCGTCCAATCGAACTCGAAGCTGACCGACAGACCACGCACAACGGTCGATGCCTTGGCGCCCCAGCCGGCCTCGTTGGTCCAATACCAAATCAACGCCATGCCCGAGGCACGGTCGGCATCGACCTGGTATTCGCGAACATCGAGCGGCGCACCAAGCACGGCGAGACAACTCGTCAGGTCATCCTGGCCCGGCACCAGAGACCGAAGGGCCTCAAGATCGACGGGTTCATTTGCGCTGACGCGGCTGTATTCAGCGGTGACACACCCCGTGAACAGCACCGGCAGCCAGCACGCCCATCGCTTCACTTCGCGACTCCGGCGCGCTCGGCATCCCGCGAAGCGTTATCCGAGTCTTCGTGAACGTCTTCCCACGGCATCGCGTACTGCGTGCGATGCGTGCCGTAGGTCGCACCGTAGTGGCTCAGTTTGTCGGCTTCATCGAAGAACACCCACAGTCGATCCTGCCGCGTGTCTTGGTTGCCGAAGTTCATCAGGAACGTAAATAACACCGCATTCTTGGTCGAACTCGCCTCGTACAAGTAGGCCGTGCGACGACCGAGTTGCACCACCTGGTTGGGGCCACCGAGCAATTCGGCAACTTGACGCGCCGTGGTCGTGCCGGGTTGCAACTGCTTAATCAAAAGCGCCGGCAGCGGTTCGTTAACATCCTGGCGAGCAATCACGCAACCAGCGAACGGAAGTAGGGCGAACAGCAACAGCGATTGGATAGCTCTCATATCAGTTGGCAAACGTTAGCCGAGCAA
>CALCZA010000075.1 GCA_937906475.1 uncultured bacterium | reverse complement strand
CAGTGGCGGCGGCGCTAACAGCGCCGGCGACTTCGCTGTGATGAAGACCGACCCAGTTAACGCTGCCACGATCTACCTGAATGATCCGGTCAATATCGACTTCACTACGATGGTCGACCTTGAGTCTGCGACGTTGTCGACGATGACCTTCCAGGCTCTGGATCAACAGGGCCTAACGGTATCCGAGTTGGTCGTTGGCGACTTCTCGATCGGCACGAGTCCAGGCGATGCAGAACCTGGCCGCCGACTGCAGTTTGTGCCGCGATTCGCCAGCAACAACTCCTACACGAATGGCGGTTTCAAGGCCGGTCGCTCCTACCTGGTGCAACTGGTCGGCGGCCAAGCGAACAACAACACTGTGCTTCGCGATACGAACGGGCGCGCGCTGTTGCAGCCGATGACGTTCCAGTTTGGGACGCGCGATGGCACCCAGCCAACGCAACTATTCCGCAACCCGATGTCCGGCGGCCCTACTCGCACGGGGTTGTCAGTATCGACAGCCGCGTCACTCAACGATGTGCCGCTCGGACTATTTGGTGCCCCGCCGCTCGAGATTCGCCTCGACTTCAACCAGGCACTCAACCCGAACAACGCCAACGTCCCGTCTAACCTCGACATCGACCCGCTGGTTCGCAACATCAACGAACGCGGTCGTGTTTTCCTTGAGTATGACGATCCGGTCCTCGGTCTCGACACGTGGATCCCAGCGACCGTCGAACTCGAGCGCAACGACCTGACAGGCGCGACCCTGATGCTGCGCCCCGCTGGCGTACTTCCGAACAACGCAATCATCCGCGTGATCGTCGAGCAAACACTCGAAGACATCTCGGGTGAGAACAACCTGTCGAACCCAGCGTTCGACCGCCAGTTCGGCACGTTCACCACGGACAACAGCTACGCCCAGCAGTGGAACGGCATCGCTGAATCCTTCAGCGCCTCGTCGGACATCGACTTGGGTGCCTCTTTCCCAGAGTCGCAAGCCGAAATCGGCCAAGGCTACATTCGTGCTGGCTTCGCCTTCGAAGGCAACTCGACCACCCTTGAGTATGAGCCGCAGGCGGCCGAAGTCGTACTCAACACGTCGTTCACCCAGGTCGTACCGAAGGCGGGCCTCCCGTTCACGGTTGCTGGCGGCGTCTTCAACTTCAGGAACGTCTCGATCCCGCAGGGCGTGACGGTGCGTGGCACGGGCCCGAACCCGATGATCTGGCTCTGCAGTGGCACGTTCAACGTGTCCGGCACCTTGACCGTCAGCGGTGGCCCCGGCGCTCGCGTCGACACACTCAACTCGGCGAACTTCGCCAAGGCAGGCGGTGTCGGTGGCTGTGGCGGCGGCAACGGTGGCGCCGGAACTCCGAGTGCGACGCTGCGTGACCTGCGCGGCGGCACCGGTCGTGGCCCGATGCAAGCGGCTGGTAAGGGTGGTCGCGGTGGCTACCTTGCCTGCACCGCGGGTTGCTACGTCAGCGGTGGCTACAACGGCTCGGGCGGTGGCTCCGGCGGCGGTGGCGGCACGATGGCCACGCAAGGCGACCTCAACTGGCGCGGCACTATCCCTGGGCAAACCACTCCCAACCTGATCAGCCAAACCTCTTTCCAACAGCTCTTCGGCTACGGCGGCGCAGGCTGCGGTGGCAGCAGCGCATCCCGTGCTGCCTTCCTCGCTGGCGGTGAGCCAGGCGACCTGCTCTTCACGGACACGCGCCAAGACAACAACTTCTGGGGCAGTGCCATCGACGTGAACCGCAACCTGCGGATCAACGGCGAACTGAGCGTCCCAGTCGGCGGCGGCGGTGGTGGTGGCGGTGGTGACACCTCCCCCTCGCGCAACTGCACGCTGACAGGCAACAACCCAGCTAGTGACTACAGTGCTGGCGGCGGTGGTGGCGGCGGTGGCGTGCTAATCGTCAAGGCTCTACAAGAGATCACCATCACGCAAACCGGTCGCATCGAGGCCAACGGTGGCCACGGTGGCGGCGGTGAGCAGGTCGGTGCATGTGGCGAAGCTGGCGGTGGCGGCGGCGGTGCTGGCGGGATGGTCATCCTCATGTCGGCCAAGGGCATCTTCATCGAAGCCCACGGCAATTCGTCGGTAGGCGCCAACGGACGTTTTGTCTACGGTTCGCCCTCGGCGACTGGGACGGCGAGCCACCCCTACACTGGCAACGACTACAACTTCGCGATCTCCGCGGACGGCGGCGTCTGCACGACTGGCGGCTTCGGCTCGGTCAACGTGCAGGCCAAATACCGCGCATCCGGCCAAGAGATGATCGCTGGCACATCATACGACGGTGAGCCACTCGGCGGCCTCGGCGGCATGGGCATCGTGCAACTGATGGTTCCGCCCGGCGAGAACCTGACGGACGGAACCAACACGCGTCTGGATGACAACATCCACTTCCTCACGCCGACCACGCTCGCCAATCTAACCGGCAATTCCAAGCGGCAACTGCTCGGTTGGCGCGGCTTCCCGGACGCCCTGGGCACCTACGTCGACGACTTCGGCAACCCGACCAGCATTGCCAACAACGAAGGCGACATTCGCCCGTCACCGACCTTGATGCCGGTGCCGTTCAACTCCAAGTCGCGCGTGCGTTCCAAGTGGATCGACACCGGCTCGAGCCAACGCCGTGGCTTGACGGCCATCGACAACCAACCGCGTGGCCTGTTGCTTGAAAACAACGCCGCCGTTGGACCGACCTTCGAGTTTGCTGGCACGGACGTGCAGAGCATCGTTGCAGGTTACGCCGACTACGAAGTGATCGGCCAGTCGGTGCGCATCAAGTACCCGACCGCAGTGGCACCGACGACAATCTTGTCGATCGAAACCAACGCGACCTACCTCGACGGCCCCGCCTACCGCATCGCACTCGGGACGCCAATGGTTGCCGACAACGACCGCTACGTGCAATACCAAGCGGAACTGCTGAACTCCGCGGGCTCGGTGCTCGCTGGTTACCGGATCCTCAGCCACACGGCTGACGAGCTGCTGGTCGAAGCAACGGCGGGTTTGATTCCGACGCAAGCGACTCGCGTGCAGATTCGCGCCAAGTTCTTCAAGGTCGTCACCAACGGCGCCGAAGGCCTCGGCGCAACCTACGCGCCGATCGGTGGCACCCCGGTCCCGATCTCCAACGTGCGCATCGGCTTCGCGTTCCACCAGGCCCCGGACTCGGCCAACATCCTGATCGGCCGCTACCCGGAATCGAGCGAGCAAGAGTTCATTCGCGACTTCAACGACCCAGGCCTGCAAGCCTGGATCCAAGCCAACGGTGCGCCACGCTACGTGCAGTGGGATGTCGTCTTCGACATGGCCTACAAGCCAGGCGGCGCAGTGCCGCCGGCACTCAACCCGTCGACGCCGCGTCCGCAACTCGACTTCCTACGTTTACCGTTCCGGTTCTAGAAGCGACCGCATGACGATGATCCGCTCCTTGCTCGCCAGAGTGAGGAGACGGCATCAACTGCAATCGGCTCCTCCGGGAGCCGTTTGTATGTACGGTGGCAAAGTGTGAGCGCCCGACCGCGATACTGTTCCGGCAACCATGAGCACTCGCATTCCCCCACCAAACCTGACGATCGAGTTACCCGAAGGGTTCCAAGCTGCCGGCCTTCATTGCGGCCTCAAGAGCGACTCCGCCCGAGACCTAGGCTTACTGTTAGCAGGCGAACCGGCACCCGTCGCGGCGATGTTCACGCAGAATGCGCTGCTCGGCGCGCACATCCCGGTCTGCAAGGATCACCTACAACGCAGCAACTACATGGCCCGCGCCATCCTGGTGAACTCACGCAATGCCAATTGCGCCACTGGTGAGCAGGGCATTCGAGACGCCATCACGTGTTGTCGCGAACTGGCAGAGCGCATCGGCTGCGCGGAAGAACACGTGCTGATGGCGAGCACCGGGCCAATCGGTGCCCCCTTGCCAACACAGAAGATCGTTAGCCATCTAGATCAGTTACTTGAGCAAGCATCATCGAGCGGCGGAATGGACTTCGCGCAGGCGATCATGACAACGGACACCCACCCGAAAGCGGCCAGGGTGACGGCCAACTCGGCGGCGAACGGCCCAGCGACGACCAAGCCAGCGTGCATTACGGGATTCACCAAGGGGTCCGGCATGATCCATCCAAACATGGCGACGATGCTCGGCTTCTTGATGACCGACGCCGCTGGCGGGAAGGACCTTGCCGGAGAATTGCGGGCACTGGCCGCGCGCTCGTTCCACCGCACGACCGTCGATGGTGACACATCCCCCAACGACTCCCTGTTCCTGTGGGCCAACGGCAAGCGTGCGACCAACACGAGGGACTGCGAACCGCAGTTGCTGGAGGTTGCCAGCAACCTAGCCAGACAACTGGCTGCCGATGGTGAAGGCGCCAGCCGCTTGATGACGATTGAGGTGCGAGGCGCCCGCAACGAAGACGAGGCGAGCCAGGTCGGCCGAGTTATCGCAACCAGCCCACTGGTCAAGACTGCCGTCGCTGGCCGGGATCCAAACTGGGGCCGCATCCTGTCGGCCGCGGGGCGCTCAGGCGTGCCGTTCGCCACCGACTCCGCCAGGGTGTGGGTTGGCGCCACTGAGGTCTTCACCCGGGGCGTGCCCCACCCCGATCGCGAAGTCATCGCCAGTAAACACCTGCAAGAGCAGGAATGCATCGTGCTCGGTATCGACCTCGGAACCGGCACGGCCGCCGCCGACATCTGGACCTGCGACCTGACCGCCGACTACATCCACATCAACGCGGACTACCGCAGCTAATCCGGATCAGACTCGCCTGCGCTGTCACCATCTGCACCGCCGCCCGAGTCATCGCCTGACGAATCCTGCCGCAACCAGTTCGAATAGCTCGCCGGCGGCTCGGTGTCCTTCTCTTGCCACCACACCCGATGATCTCCGGCCTGCGCAGGTAGATCAGCGACGTAGCCGATCTTGGCGTCGGGCACGCTATCGCAATAGGGCAAGTACGGCTTCAGGTCGAGAATCGGAGTGCCATCGAGCAAGTCATGGTCGGCGATGTGCACCACGCGCTTCTCAATGCGCAGCAAGCGCACGCACGACATGCCGATCGAGTTTGGTCGCTGTGGGGCGCGCGTCGCGAACACGCCGCGCTTCTGTTGGTCACGCGGCGGACGGACCTGCAACGGCGTGCCGCGAGCGTGATGGCACCAAAACAGAATCCATAGATGACTAAAGCCCTCGAGGTCCTGCAGGCCGCTCTGCATGCCTTGGTAGAGATGCAACTCGCCAACCGAACCTCGCCCGAGACCGCTTTGTCTCGGTGCTTGGTGATGTAAGCGCTGCTCAGTGCGAACCACTCCGATGGCGGTTAGCTGCTCGGTAACGAACGGATCCATCGCCGCTGTCAGCGCATCTCGCTGCGCTTGATCTTGACGTTTTGCCCATCCCGGAGCTTCCGTGTGTCAGGCTCGCTCCACCCGTTCCAATCCATGATCTCGACAAATCGGCGACCATCGCCGAGGTACTTCCGTGACAGGTGGGTCAGGGTCTCGTCCTTGTGCAACTTGACGATCACCCACTCCGACTCGGGCAGTGCAACCGAAACGGAATCGGGCGGCGCGACAGGCGGCCCATCCTCCGGTAGAACGGTCGGAACGGGCGCCGGCGGATTTCTACTGTCGCCACCGCCATCATCGCGCCGCCCCTGACCGCCAGCACCAGCCGGGTCAAGCATGTCCAAAACAGACCGCGGTCGCAGTGCCTGCCCGGGGGCCACAGTGCGCCCCATCGCAACCAGTGAGGCGCGCAGAGACGGTTGCTGCCCGCCGACCTCGAGCACTAACACATCCGACGCATCAGCCGCCTGAGCGGGATTGCCGCCACAGCCAGAAAGCAAACCAACCGCCGTGATACTCACGGCCCACACCCAACCTTGCCGCATACCTGAATCTTGCCAGATATCGCCGCGCGCGACCATTCTCTTGCGCAAAGCCCTCCCAACCGCAACTGTGTGCCGCCGCCACGATGTCGACCCTGCGCCGAGTAACCCTGACCGCCCTGCCCAAGGTCCCGCTGTCGCGACTGTGCGGCATACTGACGGCCACCCCGTTGCCGCGCTTCGTGCGAGCGGGGTTCTTCCGCTGGTTCGCCGGCCGCTACGGCGCGTCGCTCGAAGACATCGAAACCAACCTACGGGACTTCCGCAGCCTGCAGGCATTCTTCCGCCGGGGGCTGAAGAACTCGGCGCGACCGATCGCCGATCGCGACCTGGTCTGGCCCTGTGATGGTCGCATCGTCACTGCCGGCGCGTTCGAGAATGGGCGCATTCCGCAGGTCAAAGGCAACGACTACGAACTTGCCGATCTACTCGGCAACAACGAGTTCGCCCAGGAACTAGCCGGCGGCCAGCAAGCGACGATCTACCTTGCTCCGGGCGACTACCACCGGGTGCACTCGGCATTCGCCGGAACGGTGCTCAACGTGACCGCCATCAAGGGCACGCTGTTCCCGGTCAACCCACCCGCCGTTCGCTGCATCGACAACTTGTTTGTGCGCAACAGCCGCCACGTGTTCCGGTGCCGCATGACCAACGGCACCCCAGCAGCCATCGTCATGGTCGGCGCTTACAATGTCGGAGGCACAAAGGTCACCGTCTCGAGTGGCGCCATCGAGTGCGGTCAAGAAGTCGGTCAGTTTGGCTTCGGTTCCACGGTCGTACTGGTCATCGGCAAAGGCGGCAGCGAGTTGCTGCCTGCGGTCCCCGAGCAACGGGTGATCATGGGTGAGCCGGCCAGCGAGTAGAGGAGGCGGTCATCGCGGCGACTACGCCATGACATCGGTCAGCCCTATCTCGCGGCGTTACAGCTCGCTAGGCCATGCCAGCAGTGCGTAGCACCAACCGTGCTTCATCACCGGCGCGGCCCTTGGTCCGGTTGGCCAAGTGCTGCAGCAACTCCGTGCCAAAGCGACGCTCTGCACCGACGGCTTGCGTGAAGTAGGTCGCAACGCGCAACAGCATCTCCGGCTTGATCGCCGACTCGCGCTTCAAGCGATCGAATAGCGGGAAGCCGGCACGAATGAGCACCGAGAAGAAGCCCATCGTCGAGTTGCCAGGAGTGCCGGATCCTTCGATCTCGTCCGCCGAGGCCAACAGCTTGATCACCGCAATCTGGTAGTGCACCTCGTCATCGCTGAAGTCACTGGCGCCAACCTTGGCCAGCACGTGCAGGGCTTCGGCGGTGTGTTGCGCACGGCGCAAGCGGATCGCCTTCTCGATGAAGAACGGCGCGATCTTGGTGCCACCGGCAAGCAACACCAGGTCGAGCAACATGTCGCCGAGTCGCGAGTTGGTCGCGAGCAACTTCACAGCCTTCTCGCCGGCCGCCTTCTGCATCTTCGGTGTGATGTGACTCACCAGTCGCGCCAGGATCGTCCCGGCAATCTGCGACATATCGAGGTTCTTGGTCGACTGCATCAACTTGAGCAGCGGTTCAACAGCTTGCTTATTGTTCGCCAAGCCATCGACGGCGGCTTCGCGGAAGCGCGCATCATCGTGATCGAGCAGCTTGACGAAGCTCTTCGCAAGTTCCACACCGCCGGCCGTGCGCAGCATGCGGATGGCAAACAATCGTTGTTCCGGTTGGCGCGACGCTAGCAAGCGCTTCAGGCCAGGTGCGAGACCAGTAGGAAGCTCAGGCAAGTTGACAAGCAGATCGCGTATCGCGTCGTGCACACCTTTCTGGGCACCATCCTCAAGCGATGCCATCATCGCCTTGGTCTGGTTGGCGGTCAGTTCCGCGCCACGTAGCGCACGGAAAGCTGCCGACCGAACCGGAGTTGGCAAGCCGACTTCGATGCACTTGAGGAACAGCGTCTTCGACCCCTTCGCATCGACCACCGCAAGCACGGCCAGCACGCGGGCGACAGTGTTCGGCGCGACAGTGTTTGACGCGACAGTATTTGACGCGGCAGTATTTGACGCGGCGCTTGATACCAGCGAGTCGTCGAGGCGCTCTTGCAGCGACTCACGCAGTAGTTTCTTCATCGCTGGCGTCATCGCACGACTGCCCCTTTCGAGCATCGTCGCAGCGACATCCATCAGGTCGTTGGTCAGCAGAGCACCGACGACCACGGGGATCGAAGCGTCGCTGAGTTCTCGGCCGAGCACCGACAAGATGCGTCCGCGCTGTTCGCCAATCGCTTGCGGGTAGATCTCCGCGAGCACGCCGTGTGCTTCGGGCCCAAGGTCGCCCAACAAGTGCGCGGCATGATCCGACAGGACTTCATGTTCGACAACGGCTTCGGCCATCTTGGCCAACGCCGCCGGGTTGGCGATCTTGGCTAGCGCATCGAGACAAAACCGGCCCAGCAACGGAGAACGATCTAGACCATTGCTGAGTGCATCGATCGCTGCAGCGTCCTTGGGGCGCAGTTCGCCAAGAACCTGAGCAGCAGCGACTTGCAGTTCGGGCTTTCCATCAATGAGGAGGTCTACAATCGACTTTATCGTGTCATTCATGCCACTGGAATTAGATACGCGTCACCGCCATACAGCCGATTGACCGCGCGGCGAGATCGAAGTCGCAATCAGGTGTCGGGCCCAGATTATGGCAGAGGAAGGCCAATCCCGCCACTGCCACCCTGGCACACAGCGGATCGGTGTCGCATTCTCGCTGTCAAGTAAACACAAACCGTTCAGTGATCATGAATTATCGGTAGGCTAACGGCTGTGCGAATACTCTTCTTGACGCCATTTCTACCAAACCCGGCGGCCAGCCATGGCGGTGGCAGCTACCTGGGCTCATTGGCGGAAGGGTTGCAGGATCAGGCGGAACTGGGGCTCGTGAACCTGCGGCACGCCGACGAAGGTGTCGGTCCCGACACCACTTGGAGCTGGCAAGGCAACGCCGCCTACGCCGGAGTTCCGAGCGGCATGGCCCACCGCCTGCGCATGCTGTGGCGTTGGCGCAACCGACCGATACTCGCCGCCAAATACTGGCAACCGGAATTGCTGGACCGGATCGGCGCGGCACGACGCGAGTTCGCGCCGGATGTCGCCCTGGTCGAACTGGCACAGATGGCGCAGTATCTGCCAGCACTTCGCGGGCTGCCAACGGTGTTCACGGACCACGAAGCGGGCCGCCCCGCCAATGCACACACGGGCCTCGGAGCAGCCGCAGATCGCCGCGACGACCGCCTGTGGCGTCGCTACATCCAAAACCACTACGGCCAGGCCACGGCCATCCAGGCGGTCACCCAGAAAGATGCCGACACGCTCACGCAACAAATCGGACGAGAGGTCTTGGTGCGGCCACCGGCCCTGAGAATCCCGGACGTCGCGTGCCAACCGGGCGCCGCCCCGAAGGCTGCGTTATTCCTCGGCGACTACCGCCACGGCCCGAACCCGGAGGCGGCCACGCGCTTAGCAACGGAAGTTTGGCCACTGGTTCGCGATGCCCACCCCGATGCCGAGTTACTGCTTGCAGGCCCCCACGAAGCACCGATCCGCGGTCTCGACGAACTGCCCGGCGTGCGCGTGCTCGGGTTCATGCCAGACCTCGCCGAACTGCTAGGCCGCGTGCGAGTCGTGCTCGCACCGCTGTGGTCCGGCGGTGGCTTCCGCGTCAAGAACGCCACAGCATTGGCGCATGGAGTTCCGGTGGTCACCAACGAGATCGGCAGTCGCGGTTGCTTGGCGGACGACCCTGCGTGCCTAATTGCTGAGACCGCGGACGAACTCGCCAAAGCCACGATGAGGCACCTCGCCTCGGCGGAGTTTGCCAACACCGCCGGCGCCAAGGCGCGGGAATGGGCGCGGGCTCAGTATGCGCCCGCTGCGGTCGCACGACTGCAACTCGAACGCATCGAGCAGTTGCTTCGCTAGCTCACTGCTGAGAGTCCGCGCCAAGCATGTGGACGCTGGCAAGTGAGCGCCGGCAAGCCGACGCCCGAAGCCCTTAGCCCTTCGCGACCGGCACGTCCGCTATCGCTATGTGCGTCGGCTTCTTCGCCACTGGCTTCGGCTTCTTGCGCAAGCGGAACTTGCGCATCGTTTCCTGCAGGAACGACTCCATCTTCGAAGTCTCCTTGCCGCGGACGAAGTTCCACAAGATGCGGAACACGCGCGTCGGGTGGAACAGGAAGCTGTTGAAGTAGAAGTTCGCGACGACCTTGTACTTCCACCGCGTCAACTGCTTCGCTGTCAGTGCGTCGCAGTACTTGCGGTCCTCAGTGAGGAACTTGTTGTGCACGTAGATCGGCAACTTCAAGAAGGCATCGGTGTATTCGATCTTGCCTTCGCCTTCGAGCTGGCGCGTGATCTCGGTGTTCGGCAACGGGAAGAAGAAGCCAGCTGAGACATCGTCGATGCCGGCGCGACCGAGGCGACCGGCCAGCTTGACCGAGGCCTTCATGTCGATGGCTTCGTCGGTCGGATACGCCAGCACGAAGAACGCGCCAACGTTGAGACCTGCCTTGACCGATGCCCGCACCGCGCGGAACAGCTTCTTGTCGGTCAGCATCTTCTTCATGTGTTTGCGCGTGCGCTCACTGCCCGATTCGGGCGCGAAGTTGAGCGAACGGCAACCACTGCGAACCAGCAGTGCGGCGACTTCTTCGTCGATGATCTCACTGCGCGTGCCAGCCGGTAGCTGCCACGTGATCTTGAGACCACGTTCTTCGACCTCTTTGCAGAAGTCGACGACCCAGTCGCGCTTGAGGATGGCGGTCAGGTCTTGGAACGGGAAGTTCCTCGCTCCGAGGTCCTTGTAGTAGCTCTCGATCTCGTCGAGCACGTCCTTGGGCGAGCGCGCATACCAGCGCGTCGTCCACATGTTCGGCGAACTACAGTAGGTGCACTGGTACGGGCAACCACGCGTCGCCAGAATCGGAACCGTCTTGCCGTAGTAGATGCCACTGACCAAGCGGTTCGTCGAGTAGGCCTCAATGTCGAACAACTCCCACGCCGGCCACGGGATCTCGTCGACGTTCTTGATGCGGTCGCGACGGTCGTTCTTTTGAAACTCGCCCTCGGCGTTGTTGTAGGCGATGCCGGGAATGACCGTGTGGTCGAGGCCCAGCTCAAGGGCGCGGAACAGCGCGACCGCCGTTTCTTCACCTTCGCCGATGACTAGGTAGTCAATCGGAGCCTGCTCCATCGACAACTCCGGAACGGCCGTAAAGTGCTCTCCGCCACAGACAAGGGGCGTATCGGGGAACGCCACCTTCAGCTTATGGATCAGCTCGCGCACGATCGGCCAGCTGTAGCTCCACATGCTGGTCAGACCGATGGCCTTGGTATCCTTCGGGATGCGCTCAATGATCTCCTCGGGAGTCAAGCCGAGTCGCCAGATGTCGCCATCCTGCACCATTTGCTCTGGCGCTTCGCCCAAGGCATCGATAACCAGCACATCGTGCTTATCATCGCGCAACACCGCTGCGATGTAGGCGAGACCCAGCGGCAGACTAGGCCGCAAGGCAGTAAGGCCGTTCTTATTGATATAGACAGGCGGATGTAATAGCGTGACCTTCATCTGTAGAGCGAGATTATCCTCAATGTGGGGCAGTCAACTATAGCACTGTCATCGAGCCCTCAACCGGGGGCATGTCCATTCGCGCAGCATTAACTTCTCGGAAGTTCGCGCAACGCAACTGGGCTTCGATCGTCCACCGTGTCCCAAGTCGAGCCTCGGTTGCCGCCCCCCCACGACTTGGCATTGTTACAGTTGCTCTCGAAACGCCGATAACACCGGCCCATTCCTCATGCGTAGCCTCGTTGCACTCCTCGCCATCCTCCTTCTATTTACGAATGATATTTCTGCCCAGCGTAGAGGCGGAGACATCAAGCCAGGGCCGTGGACAACCAAGGCCAAGACGCCGGACGGATGGATTGTTCATCGCACTCGCAACTACTGGATCCAATCGCAATGCGGTGAAGAAAAGGCGGATCGACTCGGCAAGCACATGGAGGTGATGAACAAGGTCTACCGCCGCATGTTCCGCCCCGGCAAGGACGGCTCCAAGCGCCAGGTCATCAAGCTGTTCAAGGATCGCCAGTCCTACCTGCAATACGGCGCACCGCCGAGCAGCGCCGCTTACTACAGCCGCGGCGAGCGCGAGATGGTCTGCTACGACACTGGCAAGTGGAGTGACGAGAAGAAGGCCGCGGCCCCCACCACCGGTGGCAAGCCGGCCGCCGCGGCTCGACGCCGCATGGATCGCCTTAGCAACCTAATGAAGATGGACCTGCTTGGCTGCGCCGCGCACGAGGGCTGGCACCAATACTTCTCGTGGTACACGGTCTCGCTGACCGCGCCGCTGCCGTCGTGGATCAACGAGGGCATGGGCGACTACTTCTACACAGCCGCGCCGAAAGATGTCAGCGGCCGCAAGGTCCCAGCCAAGCTCGGTCGCCTCAACGACGGCCGTTTGATGGTGCTCAAGGCGGCCGTTCGCAGAAACCGCTACATCGAAGTCGAGAAGCTGATCTCGATGTCAAAGAACGCATTCTATGCCAACGGCAGCGTTTGCTACGCCGAGGGCTGGGCGTTCTGCCAGTTCCTGCTGCACTCCGGCAACAAGAAATACGCAAAGATCATCCCGAACTTCGTCAAGTACGTGAAGAACGACAGCAACTACGAAGCCGTTCGCAAGCGCGCGTTCAAGGGCATCGACATGGAGAAACTCAACTCTGAGTTCAAGGCCTGGATCGACAAACTCTCGATTCCTGGCTCAGAAGAAGAAGACGAAGGCAGCGAAGGCGGGATCTGAGGGGCCCGCAGCGCTACAACGGCGGCGTAATCCTCACGTATGAACCTCAATCAGGTCGCCCGCTTGATGGCGGGATTCGCTGGCTTCTTCACGCTGGCGCAACTGCCCCCGCTCATCTCGGCCCTGACCGAGGAGTCCAGTAGCACGCACTCACCGTGCACTGGGTTCGCCGTCAGCATGGCGGTAGGCCTCGTCGTTGCGACCGTCTTGTGGTTGATCGGCCAGCGTGACCGCACTCAGATCTTCCGCAAGGAGACGATCGCCGTTGCTGGCTTGTCATGGTTCTTAGCCGGCCTCTTGGGCGCCATCCCGTTTTGGGTGTCGGGGTTACTCGCGAACCCGATTGACGCGGTTTTCGAAGCGATGAGCGGCTTGACTACGTGCGGTGCCACGGTGTTGGGCAGCGGCGACAACGTCAGCGTCGAAGAAGTTGCATCAAGCCTGCTGCTGTGGCGGGCGCTGCTGCAGTGGATCGGAGGCATCGGCATCGTACTGGTCTTCGTTGCGTTGCTGCCGGCGATGGGTGTCACCGCAAAGAACCTGCTGGCGTCCGAGTCCATCGACGTTGCCAGCGACTCATACCAACCGCGCGCCATCGAGAAGGCGCGCCACATCGCGACCATCTACGTCGGTATGACGGCGCTATGCGCGGTCCTCCTGGTGCTAATCGGCGGCTTCGGCTGGTTCGACGCGGTGTGCCACGCATTCACGACGCTGTCGACCGGAGGGTATTCGACCAGAGAATCGCTGCGGGAGTTCCAGAGCCTTGGTGGTGAGATGGTACTCACCGTGTTCATGTTCATCGGTGGCGCCAGCCTCGCCGTCATCGCAACGCACTTCCGAACCGGCTCCCGCGGGATTGGCAAGCTACTGCAGTCTGCTGAGTTTCGCGCCTACACGGCATCGACGATTCTGCTGGTCAGCATCCTCACGATCTCACTGATGCGTAGCGGCCTCGATCTGGGTACCGCCCTACGACTAGCAGCATTCAACGGTGTCAGCGTGCTGACATCGACTGGCTATGCGACCGCAGACTGGCAGGGCTGGCCATCAACGGCGACGATTGCTTTGTTCGCCGCCATGTTCGTCGGCGGTTGCTCCGGCTCAACCGCCGGCGGCTTCAAGCAAGTGCGCCTACTCGTCATCTTGCGACTGCTTGGCTACACCCTGCGTCAATTCGTGCGTCCCAAGAGCGTCGAGCGCATCAAGCTAGATAACGAAGTCCTGCCCGCGGCCGTGATTTCGTCGATCATCGCGATCGTGCTACTGTGGTTTGTGACGATTATCGTCGGAGCGGTTGTGATCAGCTTCGATGAGCACCTCGACTTCATGTCATCGCTGGCCGCCAGCGCGAGCATGGTCGGATCAACCGGACCAGCAATGACCATGGTGGATCCATCCACAGCGACGGACGTGATCCTCAACGGCGGTTCTTCAGTCCCACTGACCGGCACGGCCAACATTGGTCCGTTCGGTAGCTACGAAGAACTGCACGGCTGGACCAAGCTGGTCCTGGTAGTGCAAATGGTGTTCGGCCGCTTGGAATTGCTGACCGTGCTAGCGTTGTTCTCGCCGAACTTCTGGCGCCGCTAGGCGCTGCCACCGCAACTAGCGGTCGTTGAGGATGACCTTCTCGCGACGCTTGAAGATGATCCGCACCGGCACTTCCTGACAATCGAAGCGATCGCGTAGGCGTTGCTCGAGATAGCGATTGTAGGGGCCCTTGAACAGTTTCGGATCGTTGACGAACACGATCACCGTCAACGGTTCCTTGCCAACCTGCGTGCCGTAGAACAACTTCGGGATGTTGCCGCCGGATGGCATCAACTTCTCCTTAGCCCTCTGCAACTCATCGTTGAGCTTTGGCGTCGGCATGTCGCGGGTTGTCTGATCGCGCATTTCGAACAGCAAGCCGAGCATCTCGTGCACGTTGGTGCCTTCGAGCGCGGACAAGAACACAACCGGCGCGTGGTCGACACCAGGCAGTTGCTGCTTGATGTACTTGTCCCACTTCTCGATATCGAACGGACCGCCACCTTCCTTCTCCGCGAGGTCGATCTTGTTGCCAACCAAGATCACCGGTTTGCTCTGCTCGACGCAGTAAGCAGACAGTGCCTTGTCGACCTGACTGATCTTGTCGCGCACGTCGAACATGTGCACGCAGACGTGCGAACGGCGAATGCTCTCGGTGGCACGCGAGTGGGCGAACAACTCAATCGCGTGACCGACACTGGCCTTCTTACGTACGCCAGCGGTATCAATCGCCAGCAGCTTCTTGCCTTCGTATTCTAGCTCGACATCGACGGCGTCGCGAGTCGTGCCAGGTATGTCGCTGACGATGACACGCTCTTCCTTGGCGAGGCGATTGAGCATCGTCGACTTACCAGAGTTGCGCTTGCCGACAATCGCGAACCGCAGCGCGTCATCGTCATGGTCGACCGTTGCCGCTGCCATTGCCTCGGGCAACGCGTGGCCGATGCGCTCCATCAAGTCGTAAACACCAAAGCCTTCCTTGGCACTCATCACCGACGCCTCGCCGAAGCCAAGACGTTCCCATTGGCTGACGGCGATTTCGTCGTAGTACGACTCCATCTTGTTGGCGACGAGCAGCACCTTGTGCTGCAACGGGCGCAAGCGATTGGCGACCATGTCGTCGCCCGGCACGCGCCCTTCCTTACCGTCCACCAAGAACAGGATCAGGTCGGCAGTATCGATCGCGACATGGATCTGCGACTCGACGTGCTCTTTGAGCAACACCTCGTCAACAAGGCCTAGGCCGCCGGTATCGACGAGCTCGAATGCGTAATCGTCCGTTCGCACCACAACTGAAACGCGGTCGCGGGTCACCCCGGCGGTCGGCTCAACAATGGACACGCGTCGGCCAACCAGCCGATTCATCAAACTGGACTTGCCGACATTGGGTCGGCCAACGATTGCTACGCGTGGAAGGCTCACTAAGGGGCGAACATCATACGGATAACCCCACCCTTACTCCAGATGCCTATACACCAAGAACGCGATCGATGGATTTTTGAACAGTGCCAAACCCTTCCCATTGCGGGACATAGGTGCCATTACCTCAATGTCATGGGGGCTATCATTCAAGGCAATCACCCAAACGACCGATACCAACGGAGTCAGCGCCCAGGATCGCTGGCAGGAGAATACAAACATTGGTTCACAACAACCCTTCGATGGCACCTAGTACCTTGCGCGCGCAAGCGCCACTGATTCGCGTCGTCGACGACGAATCCTCAATCCAAGCGCTCTTCGAGCGCATTGGACAACTTTGTGGCTTCGAGGTCGATTGCCACGGCACCGCCCAGTCCTTTTTGGATGCCTTTGACGACGAGCGACCAGGCTGCCTGGTCATCGACCTCATGCTGCCAGATCGCTCGGGTATCGAAGTGCTGCAAGAAGTCACCAGCCGCGGTAGCGAACTGCCGGTGGTCTTCATGAGTGGCATGGCACGCGTCTCGGAAGCCGTTCTGGCGCTCAAGCTCGGTAGCATCGACTTCGTAGAGAAGCCGTTTGAGATCCAGCAAATAGCCGAGGTTCTACGTCGTGCGGTCGACATCGACCTGGACCGACGATTACAAAACGGCAACCAGAACCACCTGCTCAAGCGCTTTGAATCGCTCACACGACGCGAATCGCAGGTAATGGATCAGATCGTGCAAGGCGCCGCGAACAAGCAAGTCGCTGCGAGCCTTGGGCTCAGTCACAAGACCGTCGAAGTGCATCGCGCCAACGTGATGCGCAAGACGCAGGCTGGGTCGCTGGCTGAGTTGGTGCGCCTGCATGTTGCGGCCCACGTGCTCGAGCAACCGCAGTAGGCCTAACTACCGCTTCATGAGCGGCTACTCGCCCCTGCTCAAATAGAGCAGCGTAGCCAAACCCCTGCTCTAATAGAGCAGCGTAGCCAAACCCCTGCTCTAATAGAGCAGCGTAGCCAA
>CALCZA010000074.1 GCA_937906475.1 uncultured bacterium | reverse complement strand
GCTGCGGCAACAGGCGAGCCTGCTGCTTGCTGTCAAAAAGGCGAATCCGCTCTTCCGACCGATTGCGGATTGGCGCCTTCTTGCGAGGGCGATATCGAAGGGCTGATGGAGACACCGTGCCTCCGACCGCACATTGAACTTCCTATTCGCAGGCTCCGGATGCCAATGCCGCACGCTTCGGGAAGGTCGGGCTTGCGGCGCCAGAAGCCGCGAATCGCCTTGGCATCGACGAGATGAAGTGGGAAGTGATCCGCTGATTGGGCGGCGCCCAAGAAAACTTGTCTTAGCTGCACGGAACGAAGGGAGCCCGCACATCAGTAGGCATGACTGCAATCCTGACTAGCGTTCTTCCCTGGTTCTTCTGCCTCTTCATCGGTCCCGCAACTGGTTCAGGCGGCGAATGTTGCCCTCCTGAGTGCTGCGAGCCGCCGTGCTGCGTGCAGGCATGCGGCGAAGAGCCTTGCTGCGATGAGGGCTGCTGTGAAGAAGGCTGCTGCGAATCAGGCGGCTGCGACGAAAGCGCCGCCACCGCCGAAGCCACGTCCCCTGCGACGGGATGCTGCGGCGGTTCTTGCGGCGGCTAAGGCCGTAGACTCACCGCATGCCAGTTGCGCTCAACTCGGAGGCCTTCACCGAGGCGCTCGCCCGTCATGGGCGCGCGTTGTGGGTGATCGCGTCCGCGTGGGTTGGTCGCAGTGAGGCGGATGACCTCGTGCAAGAAACGGCGCGCGTCGCTTGGCAGCAGCGCGCGCAATGCAAGCTCGCTGCCGAAGCCGGCCCGTGGTTGTCGACCATCGCGCGCCACCTCGGTTCCAACTGGCGACGCAAGCGGCGGCCGGAGGCACGTTCTAACGAGCAACTGCCCGAAGCAGTGGCCGCAACGATTGCGGCTGCCGACTGGCCGTTCGATGCGGATCGCGCTGGCCTGTCCGATACCCTGGCCAACGCACTCGCAAGCTTGTCGGAAGCGGCGCGCGCATGCCTACTGCTGCACGTCGTCATCGGTCTCAGCTTTGTCGAGATCGCAGCGATGCTTGAGATCCCTGAAAACACCGCGATGAGTCATGCAAGACGCGCGCGCCAATCCCTGCGCGAGTCGTTGTCGCAATCCCAACCTTCCAACCCGTTCCCGCAACCAAACTGATGAACAACCCAAGCGACGATCTTCCCAGCGACGATCAAATCGACGAGCAGTTGCGTCAGGCCTTTGCTCCGCCGCCGGCCGAGCACTACGCCGAAGTCGCGAGTGGCGTTAGTCGCCCCGTGCGGCCGATGTGGCCGTGGGTGGTTGCGGCCGCAGCTGCGTTGCTCGTGATGGCGTTGGTCTGGGATGGTCGCAGTCACAGCGGCAAACTCGCCGGTCCCACCGGGCCCGAAGGCCACGATGGCGCGCAACTGTCGGCAATGTGGGTGGCCGCCTATGACCACGCGATCGACAGCGGCTTTGGCGTTGGCGGTTGTTGCGAAGTGTCGCCCGACCTTCAGTCCAAGTGCCGTGAAGTCTGTGGTGCAGCGTTGTCGTTTATCGGCAACGAAGACATGCAGTTGCTTGGTTGCTACTGCGGTGGCAAGCCCACCGGCGGTTGTCTTGGCCTGCTTCTGCAAGTCGAGGGCGAACCCGTTCAGGTGTTTATCGTGCCAGGCGATCGCGACCCGAAACCGGTGCTCGATCCGAAGAGTGAACTGAGCCTGCATCGCCGCGAGTTGGGGTCGGTCGTGCTCTACTCGCTGGCTTACGAAGACCGCGAAGCCCTCGCCGGCTTCTCGCTCTAATCACCTGCGGTAAACGCGGTGACCTGCTGGAACTGCCGCTGCTGCGGAAACAACCAGCCAGACCGCCCAATGCTCTTGGGACAGGCTCAGCTTCACTTTTGCCTGCTGCATACGGGCAGCAACCAAGCACGCGATCAGTAGTTCTGGGCCAAGTTGTCGGCGACCTGCGTCATCGAACCCTTCACTGCCGGGGCCAGCCCAGCGATCGCGCCGATGCCAGAAACCCCGAGCACGAGCCAAAGCTCCCACACCTTGAATAGTGTCCAGTCGAGGTAGACACCGGTGAGGTCTTCGACGGTGGGCTGCATGAAGTATTCAGCCGAATGGCACGCAACCAATCCGAGCACCGCACCGAAGAACGACAGCAACGTCGCCTCGCCAGTAATGATCGCCAGGATCTGGAAGCGACGGGCACCGAGCGAACGCATGATCGCGATCTCGCGGCGACGTTCGTTCATCGTGTTGTAGATGGCGACCGTGATCGACACGGCGGCGACGAGCAACACGAGCCATGCGATGACAGCCAACGCATCGGCGGCGTTGCCGATCTGGCGCAGGAACTTCGGCACGACATCCTGCGGCCAAGCAACCTGCGCCTCTTCGTGCGAGCCAAACTGCTTGCGTAGAATCTGCGATCCCATGTGATCCAGCGGGTCGCAAATCACAGCCGTCAACGCGATGCGCATCGGGTCGACCGGCATGCTCTCAGCCTTAACCGGGCTCTGGCCCGCTCCCAACTTGTTGATGAACACGCCGCCGGCGTGGCCATCGATCAGCAAGTGAATGCCAATCGGCAGATAGATCGTCGAGTCAATTGGCGAGTTGGTCGGCTCAAGGATACCGACGATGGCACATGCCGCTTCAGGATGTTCGTGGGTATCATACTCACCGAGTTTGCCATGCACGGGCACCACCACGTCGCCAATCTTGAGCTTCAATGAACGCGCAACGCGCGCACCAACCACCGCCTGCTTCCACTTCTTCTGCAGCAACGGACGTTCTGGAATGACTTCATCACCGGCGCGCTTGCCGTTCTCGTGAGCCGCGAGACCGGTGGCGAGCGCGACCAGTTCATCCCACGAGTATTCGAACGGCCCGCCCTCGGCGAACTGCAGCGGCTCGCGCTTCCATTCGAACTTCGAGAACATCTCGTCGATCGTCGCGACGACCGGGAAGTTGAAGCGACTAATGCTATCGCCGCGCGCCTGCGGAATGGCGTAGCGCACCTGACTGCGGCGGAACCTGCTGCCACGAGACTTGCGCAGTTGCTCGCACACCTCGAGCGGGATACGTCCGGACGCCTCACCAACGTTGAAGATCGTGTTGAGGACGAGTTCGAGTTCGCTGGTGCCATTCGGGCCGGCGATCGCCTGGAAGCCGCCGATGCTGCCTTCGTAACGCGCTTCGGTCTGCTCGGCCATCACCAGGATGGCGGCGTAGAGCGCGGTCGCGACGATGATCGACATCATCGTTAACACGGTCGCGACGAGACGAATGCGCAAGTTGCGCAAGCTGATCGAGATGAGCTTCATCGTGAAGTCTCCACGCTCGTGGCGCCGGACGATGTTGCCGTGTCGCCGCGCAGCGTCGCCAGATCAACCGTGCGCTGCATGCGCTCGGCACTGCCGGGATCGTGGGTCACCATGACGACGGTTTTGTCGTTGTCGCTCGCGATCTGCAACATCATATCGAGCACTTGCCCGCCGGTCGCCTTGTCTTGGTTGCCGAGCGGTTCGTCCATCAGAATCAGTTGCGGATCGTTGATCAGCGCGCGACAAATCGCGACGCGCTGCACCTGACCAACCGACAGCTCACCGGGGCGGTGATGCATGCGGTCGCCGAGTCCAACCTTTTCGAGTAGGGCTGCCGCGCGCTCTTTAGCATCGCCTCCAGCACCGCGACCAAACAGCGCCCCCATCAACACGTTCTCTAACGCGGTGAACGGCTGCAACAGGTTGAAGGTCTGGTAGACCATGCCGATGTTGCGGCCGCGATGGTTGTCGCGCGCCGCTTCGCCGAGCTTGTCGAGCCGCGCACCGGCGACATCGATCTCGCCGCGATCCGGACGCAGGATGCCGGCCAGGATGTGCAGCACCGTCGTCTTGCCAGTACCCGAGCGGCCGATCAGCGCGACCTGTTCGCCGGATTCGATGTCGAGGCGATCGACCGCACATGCAAGCACGGTCTGGTCGCCACGGGAATAGCTCTTCTGAACGTCTCGCAGATGAATCATCTAAGTCCTCGCTAGGCTAGCGGCCGACTGCTGCTGCGGAAACACTACTTGGCAGCTCAGCAGGACACCGCCGTAGGGCGCGCACGATACGCAGCAATCGCCGAATCGTTCAGTTATTCCAGAACGCAGCGACCCAATCGAGTTCGCGTTGGATGCGCTCGGCCAGCGGGGCGTCGCCGAACTTGTCGCCAAGCACCGACCAGGTGTAGGTCTCGACCTCCAGCAGCGGCACCGGATCCGAGCCATTAGCCAGCGCCTCCAGAACGCGGCGAACTTCCTGCTGCGTCGAACCCAACGGACCGTCGGTGTCCCAGTCGAGCGGCACGTGGAAGTGCGTGCGCACGCGGCCGGCGTGTTCAAACTCGTCTTGGCGGCTCGCGACGCCATCGAGGTCGAGCGATCGAATACCGTTCTCCGCGACGGTCTGGTGCAGGTAGCGCGGCTCAGCGAACGTCAACAGCTCCTTGATGCCTTCGGGCCGGCGCGCCTCCAAACACGACGAGACCTGGATTTTCGGCACCTCAATGCCGTGAGTCTTCAGGTCGGCGAGCGCCTTCAGCGGGTCTTCGCCGAGCACGGCCAAGTGGCAGAGGTCGACACAGACACCAATATGCCGACGCAGGTCGTGTTCGGGCACCATCGTGCAGGCGCCGTTGAAGATCGATTCGTCCAAGAACGCCGCGGTTTGCTTGACGGTCTCGAGGATGCAGTCCGGCTCGGGCTCGATCGCCAGCACGCAACGCACGCCAGTCTTCGCCTCGAGCGCAGAGAAATGACTGGCCACGCGCGCGAGGTTGCCCGCCATCTGGTCGAAGTCGACCGCCGCTGCGCCGCGACCGCGGTGGCCGAGCGGCAACGTCGAGATCGGCAGCACATCGCCTTCTTTGAGGAACGTCGCGCCGACCTCGGCGCAGCGGCACGTGTAGAGCAACCGTTGCTGCTCACCCCAATCGGGCACGTAGACGTTGGTTTTGACGACCGCCTCATGGAAGTCCCCTAACGGAAACGCGTTCAGCGTCCACAGCGGCACCTCGGCGGCCTGCATTGCCTCCTGCAACTGCGCGAGAACTGCCTCGTTTTCAGACAGTTCTTCAACCAACGACGACGGCCACCAACCACCGAGCCCGAACTCGCGGCCACGTTGCCGCGCCACCTGGGCAATGGGTGCCGTGTGCTCCCGCAGCGCGGACAGCTGACTGGCGAGGTCCGGAGCCGGGTGGACGTTGCTGCAATATGTCAGGCGGGGCTGGGTCGCTGGCATGATTCCCACAGTATCGAGAAGTCGGCAGAGAAGAATGGTGTGGATCCTGCTCGAATGCCGATGGCTACCAACGTCGGCGGCCACTCGAACCGTGAGACCCCACCGCCCGGCCACCCACCCCACTTGCTAGATGACTGACACACCCCCCAGCCCAACGCAAAACGACGCGCAAGCCCACAAGTTCCGCATCGCTGCGATTCGCAATTCGAGTTCGTATCGCCAGGCCCATACGGACTCCGAGTTCATGAGGCGCAAGGAACTCCGCCCCGTTCGACTACAACTCGAACTGCTCAAGCCCGAACTCATCCAGGACGAACAGGGCGTGCGCTCCACAGTGGTCGCGTTCGGTGGCACCCGAATCGTCGAGCGACCGAATGCCGAGGCGCTCCTAGAAGCAGCCAAGGCGGAGTTGGCAACCGACCAGGACGACGCCGACAAGCAACGCGCCGTACGCATCGCCGAGAACGTGCTCAAGAAGGCGCACTACTACGACGAAGCACGCGAGTTTGGGCGCATCGTGTCCGGCACCTGCCAAGTCGATAACCAATGCGACTACGTCATCTCCACCGGAGGTGGCCCCGGCATCATGGAAGCGGCCAACCGCGGCGCGTTCGACGTCGGCGCGAAATCGATCGGCCTCAACATCACGTTGCCGTTTGAGCAGGAGCCCAATAGCTACATCACTCCCGAGTTGTGCTTCGAGTTCAAATACTTCGCCATACGCAAGATGCACTTCCTGATGCGCGCCAAGGCGATGGTCGCATTCCCAGGTGGCTTCGGCACGATGGACGAACTGTTCGAAACGCTGACGCTGATCCAGACCAAGCGCATGGAGCCGATCCCAGTCATCTTGTTTGGCAAGGACTACTGGAGTCGCTTAGTCAACTGGGACCTGTTCGTCGAAGAAGGAACGATCTCGCCGAAGGACCTCGAACTGATCAGCTACGCGGAAACCGCGCAGGAATGCTGGCAGTTGATTCGCGATTTCTACAAAGACGGCTCCGGCGAAAAATTGCCGCGCGGCCAGTAGCAGCAAGCACGGCAGAGCGAAAAACCGCCGTGATCAAGCCGCTCGAGTTGATCGCAGATCGGTCACTCGGGCCATGCCACTGGCGCGGAATGCCATAACCGCCAGACAACCGTCCGCCCCATCGGCTGAATACATCAGCGAGTATGCCGCGATCGCGAAGCTCCAAGGCGGGCACGAACGGGTGATCCCATATCAGGACTTACCGCCAGGAACGATCTGCCGTATCCTGTCTTGTGCCTGATTAGCCTGCCCTCGCCGATCATTAAGCCGAACTTCATGCGAACCCTCAACCTACGCGCTGCCTCTCGGCTCGCTCTAGCTAGCTCTGCAATCGCGCTGCTCAGCATCTCCGCCACTGCGCAGACCCAAGCCCCGCAAGCGACCGTTCGCCAGGCGCCACCTGGTCTGCTATCGAAGTTTGACATCACGCGCGGCACGGTGCAAACCATCCAGGTTATCCCGGATGTAACCGGCGGCTTCATACTGCCGGTGCAGGTTAACGGCCAGACACGCACCATGTCGCTGATGCCGCACGACCTGCGTGGCCCGAACTTCAAGCTGATGGTTGAAGATGCGACCGGCTTGCAACAACAGCCGACACCGCCATGCGTCACCTACCGCGGTTCGGTGCTCGAAGACCAATCAATCAAAATCGCAGCGACTGTGGTTGATGGAACGGTCACCGCCACGATGTATGAGTTGGGTGCCGGCCCTGGACTGCCAGGCAAGACTTGGGCCATACAACCGGTCAACAGCGTGAACCCGCTAGTCGCGCCAACACTACACATTGTTTACGAAGTCGCCGACAACTCACAACTTCCCTACCAATGTGGCAACCTGCCGACGCCGCCGCAGCCAGCACTGCCGACGCCCGGCGAAGACGCCATACTCGAGTGTGACATCGCCTGCGAAGGTGACCGCGAGTTCTGGATTCTCAACGGTAGCAACGTCACTACCGCGCAGAACGACATCACGTCGGTAATGAACCAGATTGAGTTCATCTACAACCGCGATTGCGACATCCAATACAACATCACGCAAATCGTCATCTCGACGACTGGGGTCTACACGTCGAGCGACGCCAACACGCTGCTCAACCAGTTCCAGGGTCGGTGGAATTCGGTGCACGCCGGCATCCCGCGCGACACCGCGCACCTGTTCACCGGTCGCCAGATGATCGGCAACACCATCGGCCTCGCCTACCTCAGCGTCATCTGCAGCAACTCGTCGGCCTACGGCTTGTCTGAGTCCCGCTACACGTCGAACTTCACCCTGCGCACCAGCCTCACGGCCCACGAACTGGGCCATAACTGGAGCTCGGGTCACTGCAACTCGCAGGCGCAGTGCAACATCATGTGTTCGAGCAACGGCGGTTGCAGTTCGGTCACGCTGTTTAGCCCGAGTGCTATCAACGCGATCACTAGCTTCGCCGCTACCCGCAATTGCTTGACGGTAGTGCCATCAACTCCGTTCATCAGCACAGTCGTGCCACAGACGGTCACGGTGTTCTCGCCGGGTCTAGTCAACCTGACCGGCACCGGCTTCACCGGCGCTACCGGCTACAGCGTTGGCGGCCAGAACTTCACGTCGGGCTTCAATGTCGTGAACGACAACTCGATGAACATCACGATTCCAACCGGCAGCAATTTGGGCTTCCAGGTTGTGAGGGTGACGAACGCCGCGGGCACTAGTAACGCGAACATCATCATCTACGGCATAACGTCACCGCCTAAGCTTGAGCTAACGTCAACGGTGCCGAGCTCCGGCGGCATCGCCAGCTTCGACTTCGGCGGCACGGCCGGCCGTTACTGGTTCATGATGCTGGGCATCTCAAGTGCGACCACGCCATTTCAAGGCTACCCGCTGCTGAACAACTCGCTGCTGCTGACCTCTGGCAGCTTCAGCCAGCCACTCGGCATCAACAACCTGACGGTGCCCGTCCCCGCTGGGCTCGGCTTGCTGATCTTCTTCGCGCAGGTCCTTGAAGCCGACCCGTCGCTGCCGATTGCCACAGGCACGTCGAACACGCGCATCATCGTTCTGCTGTAGCAAAGGCCGCCGCCGACTGATAACGAGCGGGTCTCTCGGTTGAGAGGCCCGCTTTCGTAGGTAGCCATATCGCGTGCGATGCCGTGCCCCGCCAATAACACGGCGTCGCACAGAAGTACATGCAAACGGGACCAGCCCGCATCGCAGGAATGGCCCCGTTTACTTATCGTCGGCGCACCGCTTAGAAGTGCATCGCTTCGCCAGACGTTCCCGGGCCTAGCAGCACTAGCGAACCATCCGGAAGCACCCTGGCAGTGTGGCCGGTGCGAACTTCGACCATCGGAGCGATAGCCGTCCACGTGCTGCTCACCGGGTCAAACATTGACACGGCGTCGAGGCCGACCGCGGCGGTCAACAAGCCTTCCGAACCGCCACAGACAACAACATCGCCGCTCGGCAACTGCGTCGCGGAGTGGCCCGTGCGGGCGTGCAACATCGTCGTCGCCTGCCAACTGTTGGCAACCGGATCGTAGATGTCGGCGCCGGCGATCGAAGCCGCGTTGACAACGTTAAGCAGGCTCGGCACCAAAACGCCACCGGCCAGCATCAGACGGCCATCAGCAAGCGTGACCTGGTTGTCGTGATGATAGGCGCGGCCAGAAGGCATATTCGGCGCATTGGACCACGAGTTCGTCGACGGGTTGTAGCGCTGCGCCTTGTTGGTCGACGTCACGGCGATCGGGATGCCGAACAGCACCGTCGCCTGGATGCCACCCGAGACCATCATCATGCCATTGCTCAAACGCGACAGGGCCGGCACCAAGCGGCGGCCACCGATATTGGGACCATTTGACCAACTGTCAGCAACGGGGTCATAGAGGTACATCTTGTTCGAAACACCGGCAATCGCGGTCGTCAGGTCGGTGAAGTTGCTCGTACCACCAACGATCATGACGCGACCGTCCACCAACGTCGCCGCCGCATGACCAGCGCGCGGGTTAGGCATCGCCGCAGCGGCTGAGAACGTGTTGCTCACCGGATCGTAAATTTCACAAGCCGTGGTCGTCACACCGGTGCCGTCAATGCCGCCGGTGAACATGACGCGGCCGTCATTGAGAGTCGCCGCGGCATACAGCGCGGCCGGGGCGGATACCGCCGGGCCCGCTTCGGAATCGAGCGTGCGGAAGTTGAAGAACTCGCTAGTGCCGCCGCTGATCAGCAGGAAGTCGCCGCCACCGGGCCGAGTGGGGGTAACGCAAACGGTAGCCGCGGGGCGCGCAGTTAGCAGAGGCGTCGGCAACGCCGCGCTCGTTTGCACTTGCACGTGATGCGTCTTGACCGGGTTACTGATCTGGTCGAACAACGTCGTCGCACCCGGCAGCGTCGCCGCCTGCCAGTGGAGTACGAAACCCTGCACCGACGGTAAGTTCGGCAACGGCACACTGAGCGTGCTCGTGCCGGTCGCACTCGTCATCTGGAACAACCAGTTACTGAGCAGATCAGTACCGACCGCAAGCGAACGGGTGTCTGCCGGATCGAGCAACGCGATCGGCGTCGGTCCCGCGGTCGCACTGACCATGCCCAACAACGGCATGCTGGCCGGCGCGTTCTCAACTGCCAAGATGAGAGTTCCACCGAGCGTGCCAGGAGTGACCTTGTCGAAGTCAAAGTCGGCTTGCGCAGAGAGGCATGCAGCGGTAGCAAGAATCGAGAGGAGAAAATGTGCTTGCATGATGTAGTCGCCTGGAACTGGAGCGAACGCATTGTGTCACTGATCACGCTGCGTAAACAGTGCCCCACCACCGCAATGCCTGTCATAACAATGCCCCCCTCACGGTACGACTAGCGGGTTCCGTTTCGCCCGGCCATGCGCCGCACTGGCGCAGGTGCGTATCTCAGAAATCGCCAGGCATCGCGCAAACGGCGATGCCCATGCTGCAGATCACCATCTTCCCGGTGCCGGCCTTCATGCGCAGGAACTCTGGATAGCGCAAGTTGGTGCTCGATTGGCGTTCGCACCAATCACAACTTGATATTGCTCGGCACTGGCCTAGTCCGCCCGCCTGCATAGGGCGTTTCGCCCGGATCGAATCACCGACGCCCAACTGGGACCCTAGAGATACGCCTTGGCCACTGGAAATGACCAAGTCACTCCGTAGCCTCTTGCACATGCAATCACACCGACCATCAGAACTGCCAACCATGGCAGCCGGTGTGTTCGTTGCAGACCGCTTCACCTGACCGACGCCTGCCGACTCGGCGATGGCACGGTCGTGCTGCATTCACTCGTAATCTAAAACGGGTGGATTGCAGATCGTGACCCCCAACGACGAGGCTTCCGGTAACAGTTTCGGACCCGACTAGTCACGATATGCAAGATCCGCGCGCATGTAGCAAGGGAGAGCAGTGCTCCTGCTCCCCACCCACGTCTAAAAGTCAGCCTACGACCAACGTGGCGGCAAAAGACAAGTTGGCCGGCGTCGATCGGCGCAAGTTTCTAGCCGGTACCGCGGCCGCTGCGGCCCTCGCAGGCAGCACCACAGCCCAAGATCCGAAGAGCACGTTGCGCAGCGACCTATTCCTCCCCGAGGAGGACTGGAAGGAACGCATGCAGGCGCCCGACGACGGCAAGAAGTATGGCTGGGTCGTCGACGTGCGCCGCTGCTTTGGCTGCCACGGCTGTGAAGTCGCATGCAAAGCCGAGAACGACATCCCGCTTGGCAACTACATGCGCCAAACGATCTACCACGACTACGAGAAGCAGGAAGGTGGACTCGCGCGCATCATGGTGCCGATGGCCTGCCAGCACTGCGAAGACGCACCATGCATCAAGGCTTGCCCATGCGGCGCGATGCACAAGGGTGCCGGTGGCTCGGTCCAAGTCGACTACGACAGTTGCTCCGGTCACGGCGCCTGTAAGGAAGCCTGTCCCTACGGCGCGATCTACATCGACCCGGTCGCCAACCAGGCGATCAAGTGCCACAACTGCACGCACCGTGTCGATGAGGGCATGGACCCAGCCTGCGTGGCGACGTGCCCGAGCGAAGCGCTCTACTTCGGCGACCTCAACGACCCCGAGTCGAAGATTTCGAAGATGAAGTCGCGCCTCGAAGCGGAAGACAACCTCGACCAACTTCGCCCTGAGAAGGGCACGGTGCCGCGCGCCTGGTTCGCCGGCACCAAGGATCGCCCGATCGAGGAATGGGAACCGAAGATCCCGGGCGAAGGCGAGAGCTACCACAACGACGCCTACAGCGTCTACAAGTGGAAAAAGGGAGGTCCAGAATGAGCGTCGACCACAATCGCAGAAGCTTTCTTCGCCTGTCGGCGGTGCTCGCTGCTGGCGGCACGGCGGCGGCATGCGCCGGCGGCGCGCAAGGCCAGAACCCGACCGGCAAGAAGGCCGTCAGCAAAGAAGAGAGCTTGCTCGTTTGGCAACGTGGCAAGGGCGTCCCCTATGAGATCGGCGACACCCACATGCCCGGCGTCTGCCAACTGCCCGGCCCCAACCGCAAGGTGCGCTTCCCCGACCCAGACAAGTATCGCAACACCACCAAGGTGCACGGCATGTGCCAACTGTGTTCGACGGTCTGCGGCATCACGGGTCACATCAAGGACGGCCGCATCATCAAGATCGAAGGCAACCCCAAGGATCCGAACTCGCGCGGCAAACTGTGCGCGCGCGGCCAGGCGGCACTCAACCATCAGTACCACCCCGAGCGTCTGCTCTACCCCCTGAAGCGCGTTGGTCCGCGCGGCTCAGGCAAGTGGCGTCGCATCACGTGGGACGAAGCCTACGACGAACTCGCGACACGTCTGAAGGACGTCAAGAAGACCGGCAAGCCCGAAGAGTTCGCGTTCCACCAAGGGCGCAGCCGCAGCAAGGACGCTGTCAACCGCTTCCTGCGCGCGTTCGGCACCAACACCGCCCTCAACCACCGCGGCCTGTGCTCAGCTTCACGACGCGCAGCGGCACTGACCTACCTGTTTGAGAGCGACTGGGATCTCGGCGACTACGAGCGTTCGAAGTACATCCTCAACTTCGGCTCCAACATGTTCGAAGCGCACCAAGGCCACGTCGCCGGGGCGCAGCGCGTGCAACGAGGCCGCTTTGAGAACGGCGCAAAGCTGGTGACGTTTGACGTTCGCATGTCGAACACCGCGGGCAACAGCGACGAGTTCTACATGCCGGCGCCGGGTACCGACGGCGGCATCGCGCTCGCCATGGCGCACACGATCATCAGCGAGAAGCTCTACGACGCCGAGTTCTTCAACGACTGGACCAACGTCGCAATTGAAGAGTTGTGGGAACAGATCAAGCAGTACACGCCCGAATGGGCGGAGCAGCTGTCGACGGTCCCGGCGGAAACCATCCGCCGCATCGCGCGTGAGTTCGCCGCAGCGGCTCCAGCCGCGACCACCATGTGCAACCGCGGCAGCAGCGCGCACATCAACGGCTACACCAACGACCGCTGCATCATCCTGCTCAACGTCTTGGTCGGCTCGATCGGCAAGAAGGGCGGCCTGTGCTGGATGTGGACCGGTGGCTATGACAAGAAGCGGTTCAAAGAGCCGAAGATGCCGCCAAAGCCCAAGGTCAAGTCGCTGCTCGCCGACCCACCGGAGTTCGTGCTCAGTAACGTCTGGAACGGCATGAAGGTCGGCGAAATCGTCTACCACTACCTCCAACAGGAGCGCGCCAAGATCCAGCTGTACATGACGTACAACCTGGACTCGCCGATGACGTGGCCGGAGATGAACGTCACGCGCAACGTGCTGCTCGACGAAGAGAAGATCGGCTTCCACGTCTGCATCAACCCGTTCCTCAACGAAACCGCTTCGTTCGCTGACATGGTGTTGCCGTGGGCGACCTACATGGAACGTTGGGACGTCGACGCGCGCGGCGCTTACAACCTGAAGCCCTACCTGTCGATGCGCCGGCCGATGACCAAGTCGCTCGGCGAGGCCAAGGACATCCGCGAGATCTTCGCCGAGATCGCCCACCGCGTCGGCCCGGAGATGGCGCAGTGGTATCCGGACGGCACCGACATCGAGTCGTACATGGCAAAGCACACCAAGGACGTGCCGTACGACAAGTCGAAGTACAAATCGGCGATGGACTTCCTCGAGCAAGAAGGCGCCTACGAAGATGCGGAGCAGAAGCCCTACTTCGAGCCCTACATGGAGCCGATCGCCGCTGACGACATGGCCGGCAGCGAGACCGATGCCAACACTGGCATCATCATGAAAGACGGCTTGGGCATCGGCATCATGCACCACGGCAAGCCGGTCGTCGGCTTCAAGACACCGTCGCGCAAGCTCGAGGTCAAAAGTGACTTTGTGCCGATGCTCGGCCGCAACGAAGACGTCACCAAGCTCGCGGCGGTCGCCAACAGCAAAGGCAAGAACCGCGGCTCGCACCACAAGGGCCACGAATACGATGTTCCGGCGTGGCCGACCTACACGCAGATCGAAGAGCACGTTGGCATGAAGGACGACGAACTCGTGATGACGTCGTTCAAGTGGAACGTGCACAATCACGGCCGCACCGCCAACCTGAAGTGGTGTAGCGAGATCGTGCACTCCAACCCGGCCTGGCTGCACCCCGACACCGCGGCGAAGTTCGACCTCAAGGACGGCGACTTCATCGAGCTGAAGGGTTACCGCAGCAAGCACATCGACAACATGGCACCCAAGCTCGGCCTGGGCCAAGGCGAGGTCGACGGTGTGCTGTGTCTGCCGGTGATCATCACCAAGGCCGTGCACCCTCGCGCCATCGCGATCAGCAATTCGCTCGGACACTTCGCCTACACGTCGGTTGCCCAAGCAAAGCGCACGCGCGACATCAGCGGCGAGCAGGAAGGCTACGACAACCAGGCGATGCGCGATGCCGACTGGGAACGCAACATGTGGTGGGAAGACAAGTCCGGTAACGACCACAACAACTGGGTGCAGAACACCGGCAACGGCTACGCCCAGAATCACGTGCTGCCGATCTGCCCTGACCCGATCTCAGGCCAGCAGGCGTTCAACAGCACGGTGGTCAAGGTCAAGAAGGTGACGTGAGCGAACCAACCTCGCCAACCGACAGCGCCCCTTCGAATCAAGATTTGGCCACAGCCGCCCGCTTGTTTGGGCGGTTGCTGGTCAAAGAACTCGATGCCGCGACGCTGACCGAACTGCGTGCGCCGGACATCCACTCGGCACTGACGGCGCTCGGCATCGAATTGCCGAGCAACCAACAACTGAGCGCGCTCGGCAACCGCTACTTCGACCTGTTCTTACACCCAGTGGGATCGCTACCGCCCGTGCAGTCGGTATGGCGCGACGGCCAATACGACGGCAACCACGCAGTCGGCGTTCGCAAGATTGCCGAAGCCGCCAACCGCGAAATCGCAATTGGCGCCCGCAGTGCCGCGCCAGACCACCTCGGCTGCATCCTGCTGTTGTGGGCCGAACTACAAACCGAACGGCCCGAACTCGCGGAGTTGTTGACCACCCACCACTTCGCGTGGGCGGAACTGGCGCTGCAACACGCAGCGCTTGACGAAGGCTTCTACGGAGCCGTCAGCCGCGCAACGATCGCCCTCGTTCGCGAACTGCAAACGACCGGCGACTGAACCACCACTCCTTCTCCGAGCGGAACCAACCAACCGCAGAAACCGATCGGCACAAGAGAAGTCGCCAAGGACCGCCGCCAAGGACCCGGCGCCGACCTAGTCGCGAACACGCAGCAAGCGACCGCTGGCGGGCCTTAGAGCCGCTTCGCCGTCCAGATCGCGCGCCTCGCACCCTTCGTGCGGCGAGCCTTGACGTGCCGAAGTTCAACGCTGAACCGCTCCGCGCGGATGCGTGCATTGAACTTCGCGTGGTCGTCCGATGACCAGACACCAAGCACGCCATCCTGCCGCAGCGCCTTGCGAATCATCTTGAGCCCCGTCTTGTTGTAGAGGCTGTCATTGCCAGGTCGCGACAGGCCTTCCGGCCCGTTGTCGACATCGAGCAGGATCACGTCGTAGGTATCCGGCGACTCCTCAATCAGGTTGCGCACATCGCGGACGATCAGGTTGCTGCGCGGATCCTTGAGCGGGTGCCCGGCGCAGTGGCCGAACAACTCTTCGTTCCACTTAACGATCTCTGGCACGATCTCGGCGACATCCACCTCCGCCTTCTCAGACACCAGCGCCAACGTGCGCGCCAACGTGAACCCCATGCCGAGGCCACCGATCAGGATGCGCGGCGCCTTGCGATGGCCGAGTCGCTCCAACGCCAACTCTGCCAGCGCCTCCTCCGAACCGAACACCCGGGTGCTCATCAATTCGGTGTGGTCGACCCAAACTTCGTAGGCACCATCGTGGTGGTAGCAACGCAGTTCCCCTTTGTGGCCTGGGATCTTGGCCGTCGCGATCATTTCACGTGGTTTCACGGCAGCAGTATGCCACGGAGCGTCGCACATGCAGCGATCGCTTGTCGCGAGTTGCGATCAATCCTCAATTCTGCATGCATCACAGCGCGCGGTAAGCCAGGATCTCTGATGTGAAACGCTCAACGGAGATTACGAAGCGGCGCCTAGTCGACTTGTTCCCGCCCATCGAACCCTACAACGAAGGCAAGTTGAAGGTCTCGAAGCTGCACACGATTCACTACGAAGAGTGCGGCAACCCCAAGGGTAAGCCCGTCGTGTTCTTGCACGGCGGCCCAGGCGGCGGCATCGACCCGATCTATCGCCGCTACTTCAACCCGAAGAAATGGCGCATCATCCTGTTTGACCAGCGTGGCTGTGGCCAAAGTCGTCCGTTCGCCGAATTGCGCGAGAACACGACGTGGGACCTGGTCGAAGACATCGAAAAGCTGCGCGAGCACTGCTCTGTCGATAAGTGGGTCGTGTTCGGCGGCAGTTGGGGCAGCACCTTGTCGCTGGCCTACGCGCAAACCCACCCCAAGCGCGTTAAGGCGTTGGCGCTGCGCGGCATCTTCATGCTGCGCCGCAGCGAACTGGAGTTCTTCTACCAAGACGGAGCCAGCCACATCTTCCCCGACGCGTGGGAGCCCTACCTCGAGCAAATTCCGAAGCGCGAGCGCGGCGACATGATGAAGGCCTACTACAAGCGCCTGACCAGCAAGGACAAGACCGTGCGTAAGGCGGCGGCGAAGGCGTGGTCAACTTGGGAAGGCAGCACGAGCAAGCTCTACACCAACCCGGAACTCATCAAGAAGATGGGCGGCGGTCGCTTTGCCGATGCCTTCGCGCGCATCGAGTGCCACTACTTCACCAACAAGGGCTTCTTCGAGCGCGACGATCAGTTGCTGCACAACGTCAAGAAGATCCGCAAGATCCCGGCGATCATCGTGCAGGGTCGCTACGACGTGGTGTGCCCAGCGCGGTCGGCGTATGACCTGAACAAGGCTTGGCCGGAATCGAAGCTCATCATCGTGCACGACGCCGGTCACTCGATGACTGAGCCAGGTATTCGCAGCGCGTTGATCGAAGAGACCGATCGCTTCGCGAAGCTGTAGGCGGCTACAAGGCCAAAGTGACGACGCGGTCTTTGGCCGCGTCGATCGGCTCGGCCATGCGCGTCTTGCCCGCCGCCGGCGCGCCGGAGGGCGCATGGTCGCGCTTGCAGTCACCTGACGATGCCGCGCGCATCTGCAGGATCGCGAACCGCACAAATAGTGGGCTACGACCGCCAGCGAACGGTTTCGCCATCGCGCTCGCACTGCCCGGTTTCTTGCAGGCGCTCGAGTGCCCGCCCCATCACCTGACGCACAACGCTTCCCAACCGTTGGATGCCGAAGCATCGCGCAGCTTCCCGCGCGAGGTCGTCACTCGCGAGTGCATGGTGCTGCCGCAGCAGCCAGACCATTGCCGACACAACTTCGACGATCGGCAACTCATCAATCGCGCGTTCTTCTTGCTCATTGCGCGGCACACGGAAACCACGGAAGCCGCCTCGTTGGTCCGCTGCGTTCCATAGCACACCGTCGTCTTCGACAGTTGCTGGAGGAAGCGCCGAACGCACGCGCTCACGAAAACGATCGGTGACACGACTCACGTCCCATTTAGCGGCAAGCGTGCGCACCAATCGACCGAAAGCAATCGGAGCTTCGGCCGCCAACACGCTGGTCGCCATCTGCTTGTCGCTGTCCAAACCATGCAAATTTGCCGGCACGTAGGGGCGTGGCCCGTCGGGATCGCCTGGTCGCTCGACAACCTCATCACCCGACGCGCTGTCTTTCGCCGATTCCTCTGATGCCGGGTCACCCTCGACTTCGGGCGCCTCGGCCTGCTCTGCTAGCACCTCTATCACAGGCGGCGCAACCGACGACTCAATGCGCGCAGCCTCGACTTCACGAAGGGCGGTGCGAGCGAGTTCGATCTCTCCTTCGATGCGGTCGAGTTCGCGCACGGGGTCGTGCCAATAATCTGTCGACCAGATGCGCGACAACTGCCAACCGAGGCTGCGCAACACCGACGCACGCAAGCGATCACGGTCGCGCGCCGTCGCAGCGGAGTGATAGGTCGCGCCATCACACTCCAGCCCGATCAAGTAGCGTCCCGGCGCTTCGGGATCGACGATCGCCAGATCAATGCGGTAACCCGAGCAACCAACCTGGCAGTGCACTTCATGGCCGCGACGGCGCAACTCGTCGCGCACCGAGGCTTCGAATGGAGAATCGACTTCGCGCGACGGATCGTGCTCAACCGCCCCGATCAACGCCGCCTCGCCACGAATCGCGTAGTCGAGAAAGTAGCGCAGGTGCCGGGCACCGGTCGCCTGGGTGCGGTTCGCGATCTGCTCTGGCCCCACAGAAGAGAACACAATCAACTCGCGGCGCGCGCGGGTCACCGCAACGTTGAGGCGGCGCTCGCCACCCTGCTGGTTGAGCGGTCCGTAGTTCTCGTAGATCTTGCCGGCAGCATCCGGGCCGTAGCAGATTGAGAACAGGATCACGTCGCGCTCATCCCCCTGCACGTTCTCAAGGTTCTTGACGAACAGTTCTTCTTCGGCCGTCAGCAGCGCTTCTTCCAATGACGGGTCGGCGCGACGTTCGGCATCGAGCAAGTCTTCGATCAACGTCTGCTGGGCGCGGCTAAACGTCACGATGCCCATACTCAAGCTCGCTTGGTATGGGTTGCGCAAGCGCTTGACCACGGTCGCCACCAAAGCATCAGCTTCGATGCGGTTCTGCTGCGATCCCGCCCGGTCGTAGACACCGTCGACGCGCACGCAGCGAACGCCTGCCCCATCCGACACAGCGCGCGGCGCCGGGAACGTCAACAGACGGTTTTGGTAGTAGTAGTGATTGCTGAACGCGATCAACGACTCGTGGCGACTGCGGTAGTGCCAGTCGAGATGCATGCGCGGCAAGCCGGCCGCCCCACACTCATCGAGCACGCTCTCGAGATCTTCGGGGATCTGGTCATCATCGCCGTCATCGCCCTCGGCGGCGCGCTGGAAGAAGTTCGTCGGCGGCAATTGCTTGCTGTCACCGACCACGATCAACGAATCGCCGCGGCCGATCGCACCGACCGCGTCCCACATCGGAATCTGCGACGCTTCGTCGAACACCACCAGGTCAAAGCGTTGGGCATCGCGCGACAAGAACTGCGAAACCGACAACGGACTCATCAAGACGCACGGCGACAACCTTGGCCACAGACCGCGAATCTCTGACAACAACCGGCGCACCGGCTTGTGCCGACGTTGCTTCTTAAGTTCGCGCTCCAGCACACCGAGTTCGCTGCTCGCGACTTGCGTATCGCGCAACTGCGGCAGTTTGGCGGCGAGGCGCGCAACGACGACCTTGGCACCGAGCTCGATGCTCTGCCGATCGAGTTCCGCGAACCGCGCAATTGCCGCTTCGTGGTCCTGACCGCGGAACATCGCCAGCGTCGGTTCGCGCTTGTGCACGAGATCCAGCCAACCTTCATAGAGCGACCGTTCGTAGGCTGGGCGCAGTTCGTGCACGGACAACTCACCGCAAGCATGTTGGTCAACGAGCACCGACAACGATGCCCGGCTGGCGGTTTCGGCGGCACGTCGGTAGGCACAGTGGTCGCGCAACGAGGTGCGATGCTGAAGCCAACCGACAGCACGCTGTTCGACTGAGCCGAGGTAGTCCGGTGCATCGTCTGCGCCAAACGCATCGGGCAAGGACAGTTCGAGGAACCCCTGTATCTGCGAGCTTGCGGCCTGCAATTCGTCGCGCGCCGCGAACAGCGTTCCGCAAATTTTCGGCAACGCACTGGCACCATCGGCCAATGCCAACAGGTTCTGCGCCACGGCATCAATTATCGAACCATCGGGCTGCAATGATCCCGGCAGCAGGCGCACGATCAACTGACGGATCTCGCGCGTCTGCTGCAACGAGCGGTCGATCTTCTGCCAATCTGCCAGACCATCGCGCCAATCGCCCGCAAGTCCCTGCATCGCAACACTGCAGGCTTGCAGTTGCTGCTCTTCGTCGCGCACTCGCAACGCGAGATCCAGATCGTCACGGATCAACGCCGCCGAAGGCAGTGCCGCCGTAGCGACGCCAGCCAGCACCGGCTTGTGCGCCCGCAATCGCCACCAGCGAAACAACACAAACGACTGGGCGTGCAATCGGTAACTCGCAGCCAATGTGCCAAGATCCAATGCCAGCAAGTCGCGACGCCAACGTATTGCGAGTTGCTCCCAGAGATCGTCGCGCCGTTGGCCGTAAGCAATTGCGCGCTCGAGGTCCTCGTCGAACTCGCGCCAATTGCTCAACTGCAGCCATGCTGCGGGCGGCAATGACGGCGCCTGCATGGCACGTAACAGTTCGAGCAACGTCGCCAATTGCAGAGCCGACGGACCGACCGTGTCGACACCGGGCTGTTCGCCGAACACTGGCGACAAGCCGAGCGTGGCAACGACAGGCATGAGCGCTGCCCGCATCGCCACCGCCGCTACGTGCAAACGTTCTGCCATCGGCACGGCATCGCGCTCGACGGCCGGTGTCCAATCGCCGCGCTGCACGCCCCACCAAGGTGCTCTGTTGGGCACACCGAAGCGGCCCGAGGCAACAATCAAGGCTTCGAGCGCCTGCTGCGCGTGCGTGACATCGCCTGCCGCGCCGGCGAGCAGTTCAGGTAGCGGCAAGCGCTTGGCTTCGCGCAAGCGCACCAACTGCGACATTGCCTGATGCACCGACCAACCGTGTTCGCGGCGCTTGTGCAACGCCAAGACGAAGTCGTTCAACGCGGTGCGCTCCGCCTGCAACTCGTTGGCGACCTTCTGCCAATCCGCCGGCGCGCGACGATGGCCAAGTTCCAGCGTCGCACGAAGTTGCTCGAGCACGGCCTTGGGGCCGCTCTTCCGAGAGTGCAGTTCCAAACAGAACGGTCCAAGACCGACATCCGCCAAGCGTTGATAGACGACTTCGAGTGCCGCACGCTTCTCGGCGACGAACAGCACGCGCCGACCGTTGGCGAGGCTCTGCGCGATCAGATTGGTAATCGTCTGCGACTTGCCGGTGCCCGGTGGGCCTTCGAGCACAAACGATCGCCCAAGGGATCCAGCCAGCACCGCGGACAACTGCGAACTGTCGGCGTCCTTCGGGCAGAACACATCTTCTGGATGCAGATCGTCGAGTTCGTCGCGCGCGTATTCGGGCACTTCCTGCGGCAGTGACGCACCGGGCGCATCGACCAGATGACGCAGCACACTGCTCTGCAGCAACTCGTCGCGATTCTTGAGGTCGAGCCACATCAGATACTTCGTGAACGAGAAGAACCCGATGCAGGCGACGTCCTCAACCTCCCACCGCGGCATCGCCAACGCCGTGCGGCGGAAGATATCGAGCACTGCGCCAACGTCGACGCCGCGTTCGTCCTCGGGCAACTGCTCACCAATCGGTACCGTCAACTCGAAATCGCGCTCGAGCATCTGTAGCAGCGTTGTATTGACGCGCGCCTCAGCATCGTCCATCACGAAGCGGAAGCCTTCTTGCACCGACAGCCGTTCGATCACAATCGGCACCAACAGCAACGGTGCTCGGCGCGGCCTCTGCGAATCCGCACTCTCAAACCAGCGTAGATAGCCGACCGCCAGATAGAGCGTGTTGGCGCCGCTTTCCTCGAGCGACGTGCGCGCGTGCCGGAAGATTTCGATCAACCGTGCATCGAGATTCTCGTCGTCGAAGTCACAACGCCAACGACCAGCACGAAGTTCCTTCTGCAGGTACTCCGCCATCAGGTCTTGTCCCGACCGCTGCTCTTCGAGGGTCAGGTCGCGTGGGTCCTTGGCATCGCCAATGTCCGGCTTGCCATGCATCCTCATCCTGGCACCAGACTGCAAGCGATCTTCCACCGCACCAAGATCGTGAGCACACAAGCGAACGGTCTTCTTGGTCTCAACGAAGTTCAGCAGCCTGTTGAACATCGATAGGTCGAGCAACTTCTGCTGCCAATGCTCGAGCCGGTCTTTGGGCGTCGTATGGGACAGCACCAACGGATCGACAACTGGCTGCGGGGGCACTGCGTCACGACCATCGACTTCGGTCACCGGCGGCAGATCGCCAACAACGACTTCGTAAATCGACGTGCGCACCGGCAAGGGGCGGATGCCGGTGCGCCGCGCTGCAGCAACATCAAGTGCGACGCGGAACTGCTTCTCATCGAGCAGGCGCTGTTCAGCAGCGGCAACCGCTCGCGTGTGTGACTGCGTCGGCACAACGCACGCCATCGTGCTTTCGAGTACCGCGACGGTGCCCGCCGCGACCGCCTTGCGCACCTCAATCCCGGCGCCAATCGCGACCTTCTCCCGATTCTCTTGGCCCAACCAAACTCCGACGAACGCATGGCTGTTTTGCACCACAAGGATCGGCTGTAAACCGATGTGTTCGAGCACGGCGGCATACAGCAGCGTCAAGTCTAGGCAGGTCGCAAGACGTTCGCCGACGACCTGCTCCGGCATGCGGATCTTCTGGCCAGTACCCTCAAAGCTGGGCGGCGAACTGACGTAGCGAATGCCAACGGCACATATCGCATCGTGAACGGCACCGAGCATCGCGCGCACGCGACTCGCGCCCCCGCTCTGGTAACCACTCAACGCGGCATCGCCGGTCACCTGCTCAAGGCGCTCGGCCACCGCGTGCAGCACCGGCGTCAAGGCCGGGTGGTTCGGCATCACAAAGGCTGCCAGCAACGCCGGCATATCTTGCAGGCCCGGCCACTCGTTGTAGGCGAGCACGTCGATGGCGCGCACCTCGCGCAGCAACTGCTCGTCGCCACAGGTCACCGTGACGACCAAGTCCGCGCGCGAACGCTCAATCTGGTTGGCGAATGCTTCCGCCGGCAACGACAGATCCGGCACGTCAAGTTCACGCCGTTCGCCGACCTGCAGTTCGTCCAGCAGCACCTCACTGACAGCGACGAACCCCCGCACCTCAATCTGCAAGCACAGTTCCCGCAGCGGGTGTTCGCCATCGTTGCGAAGCGCAATGCCATGCAGCCACGGCACCGCACACTGCTGCATCGCAAACGACAGCTTCTCTGCGTGTTGGATCTCGAGGGTCAGGCTAGGACTGCTCACGGACCACAACGTAGGAAGGACGCCGAGCGCGCTCTACTGCCAAGCACCAAAAGCTCGACAGGGTCACACCATCCACGCCGCCAAGCGCGAAGAAACCCCGAGGTGGCACCGCAGGATTGCCCGCATTCTGGTTGTTGCGAATCTGAGCACCTTTCGTCAACGACACCAAATACGGCGTGTGCGCTACCGCAGCAACGGACGCAACGCCGCCGTCACGGCCTCAGCCTGTCGCATCATACCGAGATCGTTGGGGTGCGAACCGTCGGTCGCACCTTCGTTATCGGTGCCAAGCAGTTTGTCGCCCTCAAGGTAGTGCAACCGCTTCACGCCATCCTTGCGCAAGGCATAGAACGCGTCTCGCAGAGCCTTGCGCCGCTGCACGTGCCCCGTTTGCCTGGCCTTGTGGAACCAGGCGTTGGTAAAGCTGCGATCTTCAATCAGCAGGATCGGCGTGTTTTTGCGCGCCTCACGCAGTTGCCTAACGAGCGGCTGCGTGCGCTTCGCAACCTGATCCGGCGTCATGTTCGGCAAGCAATCGACAACGTAGACGCTGGCATCCAACTCGGCGAGATACTGGCCAACCTCCAGTTCCATACGACCGTTGCCGGAGAACCCAAAGTTCATCACTTCGCGATCGAGCATGCGTCCGACGATTGACGTCCAGGCCATGCCGGGCCGTGAGGCACAGGCACCGTGCATGATCGAAGTGCCATAACAAACGATCGGCTGCCGCTTCGAGCCACGCGCCGGCAATGGCATGAGTTCCGCATCGTCGAGCGTACCTATTTCGAACTTGTCGACGCCGTTGTAGAGCGGCAGATAAACCTGGAACTCGCGCTTCTTGTCACTTGGCTGGTTCGCGAAGAACCGCTTGGCGACGTCCTGCTTGCTAGGTTGCGTGACATCGATCCAGCGCCACCGCTTGCCGTCGTGCCCATAGAGATCGGCGCCGCTCACTCCGGTCGGCGGCATGTGCACCATACCGAGCGTGGCACTCGACAGTCGGTAGCGAACGTGCAGTGCCGCACTGTTGGTGGCGAACCGCACCAGCATGCCAGCGCTATGACGAGACAGCCCCCATACGTCCTCGCCCACAACGCCTTTGGCTCGGTCTGGCAAGCGATCGTAGGGAGCCACCCGTTTCACGAAGGCACGACCTTCGATCGGCCAATCGACGACGTCGGTCCAGACAAGCTTCTTGGGCGGCGTCCACATTGCCCGATCGCTACCGGGCAAGAGGCTGCTCGCTGCAAGCGCAGATCCCAAGCCAACAAACGAGCGGCGCGTCAAGTTCGTCATGGCAGCACCATACTCGAACCCGGCAAGAATCAGAGCCCGGCGTGCTGCTTCCAGTCGCGCCACAACCACCGCAAGCTATCGGGCAGAATTGCGCCGCCGTGCTTGCCGTTGTGGCCACCATCACCCCAGGCTGCCTTGTGGTCATAGCCTGCCCACGCGAGCGCCGCCGCCATCTGTTGATTAGCAAGAAACCAACTGCCATGCGCGTTGTTGAGGTCATTCTTACCGTCCTGCAAGAACACGCGAATCGGCAGCACCTTCTTGTCCAGCTGCTTGGTCTTGCGAATCAACGAGGGGTAATTGTGACCACCGGCAAGCCGCGATTTGCCGTGCGCGATGTTGGTGAAGCTACCGACGTGGCTCAGCACCTTATGGAACACTTCCGGTCGCTGCCACGCCGCGGTAAACGCGCAGATGCCACCCGAACTGATACCACCGATCGCACGATTCTGAGCGGTATCCGTCATCAGCACCGATTTGCTCACTTCCGGCAGGATCTCACCAATCAGCATGCGCGCGTAGTGATCGCTGAGCCGGTCGTATTCGAAGCTACGGTTGTTGGGCTTGGCACCCCAACCACGCTTCGCCGGCAACACATCGGCCTTATGACCAGGGTTGAGAAAGATGCCAACGGTGATCGGCATCGCGCCTTCGGCAATCAGGTTGTCGAACACGATCGGCACGCGAAAGTCGCCATTCTCGCGGACGTAGGTGTGGCCGTCCTGAAAGACCATGACCGCCGCCTTATGCTTGCCGTCGTATTGCTTGGGCACGTAGACCCAGTAGCGGCGGATCGTGCCCGGGAACACCGTGCTACGCCATACGTGCTCGGTCACCACCCCGCGAGGCACGCCTTCCTGCCGTTCGGACGCGGGATCGAGTTTGTGCACCTCCTGTGCACAAAGGCCCGGGGTCAACAACAGACAGGTGATCGTGACGAGCAGGCGCGCAGTCATGTTCCAGATGCTAGTGGAGTGCAACCTCCGATAGTTCCCCGCTCTCAGAACTGGCAAGTCAGCGCTCACGAGCTAAGCTCCCGGGCATGTCAGAACAAAAGAAGATCGTTGTCTACAGCGGCGCTGGTTGAGGCGCGTGCACGCGGGTGAAGGATTACCTCACCGGCAAAAACCTCGAGTTCGAGGTCAAAGACATCCACTCCGATTCCAAAGCCCAAGATGAAATGGCAGAGATGGGCATGATGTCCATCCCAGTCACGATCATCGACGGTGGCAATCCGATCGTCGGCGCCGACTTCAAGCAGATCGACGCCGCGATCGCTTAGCGCGCGGCACCCGCAGCGACCAGCGCTTCAGCTGGTCGCCCGCCGGTCGAGGTGCGTATAGCCACCATCGACAAACAGGATCTGCCCCGTCGTATGCGCCGATCGCGCAGACGCCAAAAACACCACCGTGTTGGCGATCTCTTCGGCCGTCGTGAACCGCGCACCAAGTGGCACCGAACGCTCGATGCGCTGCTTCTCGGCAACCGGATCCGACTGTGCCTGCAACCACCGCTCATAGAGCGGCGTCCACACTTCGGCAGGCAACACCGCGTTGACGCGCACCGACTTCGCGGCCAACTCCAGCGCCCACTCGCGTGTCAACGCCAACACCCCGCCCTTTGCCGCCGCATAGCCAGATGTTCCGCCTTGACCGGTGACGGCGACCTTCGAACCGACATTGATGATTGCACCACGACTGCGTTCGAGGTGTGGCTGCGCGAAGTGCGCCATCGTGTAGTAGTGCCCGAGGTTGGCCTGTAGTGACTTCGCGAATGCTTCAGGCCCGGCATCGAGGCCAACACTGTCGTTGCAGCCCGCGTTATTAACCAACACATCCAACGAACCGAACTGTGCAACCGCTTCATCCACGGCGCGGCGACACGTCTCTGGCTCGTTTAAGTCACCGCGGCACGAACGCACCTCGGCGCATTCGTCAGGACTGGCATCTCGATCCACACAAACGACCCGCGCGCCCTCTTCGCGAAACATCTTCACCAATGCCCGCCCGATGCCACTGCTACCACCAGTGATGAGAACGACCTTGTGGTGGAGTTCGAGATTCATGATCCGACGTATTCGAGCGGTGTGACGTCAAGGAAGCCAACGCCGTTAGCAGCCATGGATAGAGGCCGAGAGAACGCTTCACCCCATCAAGCAGTTGCGCCACGCAACGACCACGATTACGTCGGCGACACCCTCAGCCGCCCCTATCTGCACCACAAATACGTCGAAGCGTAAAATTGCTTGGAGCGCCTTACGCTACCGCCAACTCCATCACCACCCTGTCAATAATGCACTATAATGCCTATTTGGACATCGGAAATATGCTTTATCTTGCTTGCGAGTAATTCGGCAGAACGGGAGACTGTTCGCGCTCCGACTAAGACTCTCTGATCGCAGGCTGCATGACTGACTTCAACCGAAACCCGGACAGCTACCACCACTGGGAGCTGCAAATCGATGGCGAGATCGCGCACCTGCGCATGAACGTCAACTCCGACTTCCCGTTCAAGGAAGGCTACGAACTCAAGCTCAACAGCTACGACCTCGGGGTCGACATGGAGCTCGCCGACGCCGTTTCGCGGCTGCGGTTTGAGCACCCGTCGGTGAAGACGTTGGTAGTCGGCAGTGGCCAAGAGCGTGCCTTCTGCGCCGGCGCCAACATCTTGATGCTGAAGAGCAGCACGCATCCGTTCAAAGTGAACTTCTGCAAGTTCACGAACGAGACGCGGCTCAGCCTCGAGGACTACAGCAGGCACTCGGGCGTTAAGTCGATCTGCGCGGTCAACGCGGCGTGCGCTGGCGGTGGTTACGAACTCGCGCTCGCGTGCGATGAGATCCACCTCGTCAACGACAACAACTCGGCCGTATCGCTGCCAGAAGTGCCGCTGCTCGGCGTGCTGCCCGGCACCGGTGGCCTGACCCGCATCGTCGACAAGCGCAAGGTGCGCCGCGACCTCGCCGACGTGTTCTGCACGATGGCCGAAGGCCTGCGCGGCAAGAAAGCGCTCAAGTGGAACTTCGTTGACGCCATCTGGCCGAAGTCGAAGTTCCATGCAGCCATCGACACGCGAGCCAAGGAACTGGCTGCGGAATCAAAACGCGCAACTGGTACCGGCATCAAGCTCGACGCGATCAACGCCGAGAAGACCGACACCGGCTACTCCTACGAGCACGTGCAAGTAGTCATCGAAGGCGACAAGCGCCTCGCGACGATCACCATCAAGGGTCCGGATGGCGATCAGCCGAAGGACGGCGCGGGCTACGAAGCCAAGGGCTGCAACGCTTGGGCAATCAAGGCCTGGCGCGAACTCGATGACGCACTGCTGCAACTGCGCTTCGACCACGAAGAGTGCGGCATGGTCGTGCTGCAAACGCGTGGCAACCGCGACGCGCTGATTCAGGTCGAGAAGGACCTGGTCGCTGACAAGGACCACTGGCTCTGCAACGAGATCATCCTGTTGATGGCGCGCGTTTGTCGCCGCTTCGACCTGATGGCCCGTTCGACCTACGCGATGGTCGATGAAGAGGCTTGCGCCGCCGGCGCGTTCCTCGAATTGTCGATGTCGAGCGATCGCATCTACGCCTACGACAGCGACAAGGTCGAGATGATCGTCGGCCCGCTCAGCAACGGCTCCCTGCCGATGAGCCACGGTCTCACCCGCCTGCACAACCGCTTCCTCGCCACGCCTGAGCAAGCCGACAAGTTCGCCAAGGAAACCCCGACGCTGATCGCGCCGGAAATCGACGAACAAGGCATGTGCACCTACCTGCTCGACCCGCTCGACTGGGAAGACGACGTGCGCATGGCGCTCGAAGAACGCGTCTCGATGTCGCCCGACGCCCTCACCGGCATGGAAGCTTCGCTGCGATTTGGCGGCGCAGAAAACTGTGACAGCAAGATCTTCGGCCGCCTCAGTGCGTGGCAGAACTGGATCTTCATTCGCCCGAATGCCACCGGCGAGACTGGTGCACTGTCACGCTACGGCGCACCAGAGGGTGCCCAATTCGACTGGAGAAGGACTTAACACTATGAGCAACGTCGACCTCGAAGCCAAGATCCCCAACAACGTTGGACTCCGCGATAACAAGCGCCTGACCATGGCGCTCGAAAAGTGGCAACCGAAGTTCCTCGAATGGTGGCAGAACACCGGACCGTCGGACTTCAACCAGCACGACATCTACCTGCGCACGGCCATCGGTGTCGGCCAAGGTGGCTGGGCACACTACGACTACGTGAAGATGCCGGACTACCGCTGGGGCATCTTCCTCGCGGAAGGCCCGAGCGATCGCAAGATCCACTTCGGTGACAACATCGGCGAGGCTTGCTGGCAAGAAGTGCCCGGTGAGCACCGCAACCGCCTACGCCGCCTTATCGTGACGCAGGGTGACACCGAACCGGCGTCGGTTGAGCAGCAACGCATGCTCGGCCACTGCTGCCCGTCGCTCTACGACCTGCGCTCGTTGTTCCAAGTCAACGTCGAGGAAGGTCGACACCTGTGGGCCATGGTCTACCTGCTGCAAACGCACTTCGGCGCCGACGGCCGCGACGAAGCCGAGGCACTGCTTGATCGTCACAGTGGTGACGAAGACAACCCACGCATCCTCGAGGCGTTCAACTACCCCGTCGACAACTGGCTCGACTTCTTCTGCTTCACGGCCTTCATGGATCGTGACGGCAAGTACCAACTGGCATCGCTCGCCGAGTCGAGCTTCGACCCGCTCGCACGGACGACCCAGTTCATGCTCGCCGAAGAGGCTTACCACCTGCAAACCGGTGAGAACGGCGTCGGCCGCATCATCAAGCGCACCGGCGAGTTGATGATCGAGGGCAAGGACCCAACCACCGTCGGCGCCATCCCGCTCGACATCATCCAACGCTACGTGAACTTCTGGTTCACTGGCTCGATGGACCTGTTCGGCGGCGAAGACTCGACCAACGCAGCCGAAGCGTTCGCCATGGGCCTCAAGGGTCGCTACCGCGAGAGCGATGGCATCTACAAGGATCCGTTGGCCCTCAACATTGGCTACAACCTCGAAGTGCCGACCGATGAAGGCACGGTTGAGACCAAGGAGATCCCGCTTCGCCGCGCGATGAACTCGGTGCTACAAGACGCCTACATCGCCGACTGCACGCGCATCGTCAGCCGCTGGAACCGCGAACTGAAGAAGCTCGGCGTCGAGCAAGAGATCAAGCTCCCCAACCGCAAGTTCAACCGCAACCAGGGCGTCTGCGCTGGCTACAAGTTCAATCCGGAAGGCGAACTCATCGACGAAGCAACCTGGACCAAGATGCACACGACTTGGTTGCCGACCACGGCCGACCGCGAGTACGTGACGTCGTGCATGGTCAAGGTTACCGAACTCGGCAAGTTCGCTAACTACATCGCGCCACCCGCCAAAGGCCCGAACGACCAGCCGATAGACTTCGAATACGTCAAGTTCCACTAGCTCGGCTAAACGGCAAAGCGCGCCGCGAATGCTTGAACTAGTAGCCGGCTGTAGCGATCCTGGGCTTCGCATTGGCGAAGCCGGCTGGCCTAACTGCCACGCAAACAAGACAACTCCCTGATGACCAACCGACTCTGTTACGTCTGCGAAGGCGGCGACTGCACCGAAAAAGGCAGTGGCGATCTATTCGATAAGCTGCGCGATCTCGTCAAGGAGTTCGATCCGAGCGAAGAGCGCATCAAGATCCGACGCTACCCGTGCTTCGGCGCGTGTGAGCAAGGTATCAACGTCACGCTGTATCCCGACAGGGTGTTCTATAGCGAAGTAACCGATGCCGACCTGGCCGAGATCGCCAAACACATCAAGGGCGAAGGCGAAGTGGTCGAGCGACTGACGGGCAAGTGTGAGCCAGACGTCGAACAGATCATCTGGGACATGCTCGATAGCCCGTATTAGCAAAGGCGCGGCGCGATCACTTCTTATCCGGGGCCGCCTTCTTCGGAGCGTCCGCCTCGCGCTTCTTCGCTGCCATCGAAGGGTAGGGAGCCGGCAACTCGAGCATTCCCTTGCGGAATGCGTGTACGAACAGCCGGAAGCCGCGTTCGTAGTCATCGGTGCCCAACTCAACACCTTGCGCCTTGAGGTAGGTGTCGTTGAGTTTGGTCGCAACCTGCGAAACGAACTCGACGCGGTGCTTGCGGTTGACGTCCGACAACGCCCGCAGGTCGTCGCGCGCGCGCTTGGGCAGGTTGCTGTTCAACCAAACGTTGTCCGAGATGCTGGGACCGTCCATCGCGTATCGCAGCATCACCAACGCAGTGGAGTAGCGAGCCAATGAATCGTCGGCACGCAAACCCGCGACGAAGCTGACCAGGTTGGCATCGGCCTCGCCGCAGTAACCGAGCACGTGCGCCAACTCGTGGCCACTGATCGCGATGCGAATGGGCAATGGTAAAGCCGGGTCAACGTTGGCTTCGAGAGTGAACGGGTAGCACACGCCGTAGATGCCGATGGCGAGGAACAAGCCTGCCGGTGGACGTTTGAGGTGCCTGGGCAGAGCAGGTGTCCAGCCTTCGAGTTCGGTCACCAAGTCACGTGACTCCGCCGCGATCTGCGCGAGCGCTACAGCCTCGTCGACCGGCACCCCCTGCTTCGGCGCATCGCGTCGCACCAGCGCCAACAACCGTAGGCCAACATCGCGAACGTGTTCGTACTCGATCGGTTCGTCCAGCAAGTGCCAACGTTCTTCGATCGGCACGCGGCGATAGCCAATGCCCCACATGAGTAGGAAGGCGGCAGCGGTGTAGAGCAAGACGCGCAGCAAGCGCAGCACCCCGAAGAACCATAACGTCCGCCGCATTACCCGGCGCTGGCGACCGCGCCGCCAGCGGACAACTGCAAGGATCGGCCAGACGATTGGCAGCGCCACCAGAACCGTCAGGGTCAGTGGCCACGGAATGAAGCCAGTCACCGGCACTACGACACTCTGGATCCACGGAAACACGCCCTGGCAATAGCCGGCTTCCACCCATGCCGGGGGCAGCGTCAAGCTCAGCATCACAACGCATACGGCACCCAGCACCCACCACACATGGCGCTTCCTAGGCTGTTCGCTCGTCACCGCGACAGCGTAAACCAGAGAACCGGATGCTGCACCGAACCGAATCTGCCGATTGAGCTATCGTTACTCCCATGAACCGAACCGCTCCCGTGCTCGCATTCGCACTGCTCTGCAGTCCGCTGCTTGCGCAACAAGGCAGCGAACCGGCGATGCGCGCCGGCACCTGGGAAGTGCGGTTCGTGCACTGTGATCGCCTTTGACGACCACCAACCAAGGCGGCCCGTGAGGTCCTCGACAAGCTACAAGGCCTCAACGGCAAGTCCGCCAAGGACGGATTAGCGACGTTCGATATCAGCAAGGGAACGTCCCTGCGCCGCAGCGACATCATCGGTCGGTGCACGCAAGCTCAGGTCTTCGTCACCAGCATCCAGCGGCAAGGTGCGCGCGCCTTGGAACGCCAACAGGACCTCAAGGCTGAACTGCAACAAGCGAAGGCCGAGAGCCCCGACGTCATTGCGGGCAACGTCCTCAACCACCAACACACCGTCGCGTCGCTACAATTGATGGCGCGACTGCACGAAGCGATCACCCAGATCCGCAGAACGGCCAACGAGAACCAAACGCAACCGACGGCTATCGCAGCCGGTGACGCCCGCATGGTAGACACGATGCGCCTGATCGATCACCACGTTGCATTGCTAGAAGCACGAAGCGTCCAGTTGCCGCAGGCCGCCACAACCAAGGTCGTCGAGAGGTTCGACTGGCACGGCGAGGCCTACGCGACGGGCGCGCGACTGGTGCATTCGGAACTGATCCAGTTCTATCGCAAGTCGTTCCGCAAGATCGCAACCGACGCCCGCGATGCCGCGCGACGAACCGATGACACGCGCGCCAAGATGCAATATAAGGCGCTACGCGAACTGAGCGGGTCGCTCGAGAAGGTTCTCGAGGCCAAGATCCTGACGCAATAGATCGTCGCCATCAGATGGTCTGCGCCGCACAAGCGCGCCAGACTGGCCCGGCAGAAAACACTGGCGGCATGCCCCCTTCGCTCTCTCCATGAGTGAGCCCCGAACGCATGCGGGCTCGCATGGATAGGAGAAGCAGGCAGATTGCGTCCGGTGGTGGCAACCGCGATCAATCACGCAAACAGCAGCATGACGAGGATCGCGCCTGAAGTTGACGGCGCACGCCCGCTCGCAACTTCTACTTGTTGCGGCGGCGGCGCGGGCCACAAGGGCCCAGCGCCGCTTGGTCAAGCGAATCAGCAGCTAGTGCTACTTGCTCGAACCCATCAACTCGCCAACCAGATCCTTCTCTTCGTAGATCTTGGTCAGAGCCTCGATCATGATCGCGGTGTGCACGCTGACCGTGCGGTTGATCTCTTCGTCAAACCAGTAGTTGCCAGGCAACGACTCGATGTTGCCATCAAAGACGAGGCCGACGACCTTGCCTTCGCGGCTCAGCACCGGACTGCCGGAGTTGCCGCCGATGATGTCACACGTGCAAACGAAGTTGTACGGCGTGTTCCAATCCATCTTGCCCTTGGCGTCGAGCCACTGCTGCGGCAGATCAAACGGGTGTTCGTTGTCGAACGCGGCGTTGCGCTCGTAGAGGCCGTGCACCGTGGTCTTCGGCGAGACCTTGGTCGTGCCAGCTTCGTAGCCCTTGACGGTGCCGTAGGTCAGACGCAGCGTGAACGTCGCGTCCGGGTAGTTGGCCGCTCCGTAGGCTTCGAAACGAGCCTTGTTGATGGTCGTCTTGGCTTCTTCGCAGACCTTGACCGACTTGGCCATGTCGCTACGCATGCGCCGGAAGTCCACCTCTTCACCGGTGTGCTTCGCCTTCAGCACTTCCATTTCGGCAGCAATCGTCGCGAACGCCGTCTTGACGTCTTCGCTGCCCGACTTGGCAATCAACTCATCGTCACGCGCCTTGATTAGCGCCATGCGCTCTTCATCGACGAGGCCGCTGAGGTGACCCGAGAACGCCTTCAGGCTGTTCATTTGCCCAAAGTAGCGGTCGCGCAGTTCGAACGCGGCTTGTTCGCTCGCTTCCATACGCGCCTTGATGACCTTGACGTTGTTGGTCAACAGCGCGACGACTTGTGGCACCCACAAATCGCGGTGCATGACCATCTCTTCGTAGGTCAACGAGCGCTCGGTGCCGCCCGGGTGGCCCGAGACAAACACGAGATCGTCCTTCTTCGCGCCTTCGGTGTCGAAGGGGAAGAACCACTTCGACGAGTCGATCGGCTTGCCGTCTTCGTAGACGCGGAAGAACGCGCAGTCGAGGCACCAACGCGGGTAAGTGAAGTTGTCGTAGTCGCCACCGTAGAAAGCGACTTGCTTGGCCGGCGCGAACACCAGACGCACGTCGTCGTACTCGTGGTAGATGTAGATGCGGTATTGGTTACCGTCGTAAAGCGGCACCGGCTGCGCATCGAGGTGCTCTTCTTTGTTCGAGTTCGCCTTGCAAAGTTCGACGAGCTTGGCGTCGACATCGCCGCCTTCCTTCTTGACCGCGAGCACTTCCTCGGTGACGTCCTTAACGTCGACGAGTTGGCGCAAGACGAGGTCCTTGCCGGGCACTTCACTGCCGTAGATGCGCGAGCTAAAGCCAGGCTCAACCCAATCCTTCTCCGGCGTCGACACCTTTTGGATCGTCGACAGCGCGACGTGGTGGTTAGTCATGACGAGACCGTTCGGCGACACGAACGAACCCGAGCCACCGGTATCAAAACGAACCGAACCGAGACGCACGTGATCGAGCCATTCCTTGGTCGGCTCAAAGTTGTGCTTCTCCTTCAACGCTTTGAGCGGAAGGGCTTCAAACAACCACATACCTTCTTCAGGGCGGGTTGTCGATTCAGGGAGACTCGTGCCGAGCGCCAACAGCGCCAGGGCGAAGGGGATGACGGGAGTGAAATGCATTGGAGTTATCTACGTGCGCCGTGCCAGTCTGCGAGCGGCGGGCGGAGAATCTTAGAGAGTCCGGGCCCCCGAGGCACGCATCTGCTGGGTTATGGGGATGGATTGGTGGTCAAGCCGAGGACACCGCCTGGCAGAAAAGCCGCAATGAAGAACGCAAAACGCGGCGCCCCAGGCCTTAGCCAGGGACGCCGCGTTTGCGGTGCCTGAGCAGACGAACTGCTAGCAGGCGCGTCTTCAAGACGAAGACATCTAGGGACGGCTACTTGTTGCCCGCTTCCATCTTCGCGACCAGCTCTTCGGCGATCTTCGTCGCCGCGTTGCCATCGTGGCCGCGGTAATGAATCTTCATGTTCTCGTCAAGGATGACCACCGTCGGCCAGCCTGCAACAGCCCAATCCTTGGAGATCTCGCCACCGTTGCCCTTGTTCTGGAAACTGCGCCAGTTCAGGTTGTTCTTGGCAATGGCTGCCTTCGCCTTCTCTACGCTCGAGTCACTGTTGACACCGATCAGAGCAAACGGCTTATCCTTCATCTCTTCCACGAGCGACCGCTCGTGTGGGTACATGGCCCGGCATGGGCCTCACCAATCGCCCCAGAAGTCTAGGAAGATGACCTTGCCCTTGTAGTCGGACAGCTTGAACTCGACGCCATCGAGGTCGATGCCGGCGATGTCAGGGGAATCACAACCGACGCCGTATTTCTCGCGTAGGTTGATCGCGCCACGTATTTGCTTGGCGAGACGCTGGTCTGTAACGACTTCACAGGCGGCGAGCACTGCAGTCTTGGCCGCGGCGTACTCTTCGCCGTCGCGATCTGCATTCTCAATCGAGGGGCCGTGCATGGCGAAGAGCGCCCAGCCGCGGACGTCTGCGTCCTTGCTCTTGAGCATGCGCTGCATCGTCGACTTGGCGAAATCCTCGTCGATCATGCGGGACAGGCTCTTGAGCATGCCACCCATTTGGGCGAGTTCGGGGCTGTCGATGTGCGCGTCGAGCATCGTTTCGATGCCAGCCTTCTGCTCGGCCTTATCGGTGGCCATCTGCACAACCATCATCAAAAACGGAACGGCTTCGTCCGAACCGACGAACTGCTTGGCAAACACGCTGGCCTGCTTGGCGACCGGACCGAAGTCAGGACGCATTGGCATCGCCTTCACCCGCTGACCCTCGACCCTATTCTTGGCGGATTCACGTGCTTCGGCGACGACAGCGCGCCAATCGTCGATTGCTTTCTGCCGCAGATCTTGGATCTGCTGCATGCATTCGGTAGCACTGGCTTTCGCCGGTGACTGAGGTTTGGGGGCGGCAACATCTTGCGCGGCAACAGAGCCGAGTAACAAGCAGCCGGCCAGGACGTATGCAATTCTCATGGCGGGTGTCTCTAAAGGGAACAAACGTGCGCCGACAACGGCGCCACTGGAAACAGGATCATGACGCTCACCACGCCCGACAGCAACCGAGGTCGAGCAGATCCCTGCTTCTGTTACACAGATGACAAGACTTGCAAGAGAGGTCGGATGCGGACGAAGCCCTGCGCTCCTGCATCCACAAAACATAGAAAGACCACAACCAACCACTCGGCACCGGCACTCGCTGGTTCTTGACCATCCTGATCGTCGCCAGCGTAATCGCAGTAGTGATGGAAACCGCTTCAGCCATCGCACAGGACTGGAGCCGACTAGTGCATGACTTCGGGTCGTTCTCTCTGATCGTGCATGGCACCGAACATGCACCGTGAATCTGACCCGCCGCGGAGCACGCCACGACCAAGGCATCGCAGTTCGATTGCGGTGAGCCATCACCCCCGGCGCCATCTTCGCAATCGCGCCGGCATTGCTCGTCACCGACATCCGCCTGGTTCGCATGATGCGAGTAGCGAGGTTGATCGTGACCGGACCGTTCGCACCTCGCGATTGCAGGCCGCAGCGAAGTTCGGATTCTGCACCTGTAGTAGCGATACCAGCGGCACCCGGCGCCGAGGTTGTGGCGCGAACCCAATAAGGTACACAGGTCTAAACTCGCGTGTTGGGCGTGCCCGCCCTAGGATCCGCGCGTGCAATCGCCCGCCCTGTTGCTTCCCGCCCGTCCGTCCAACGAGCCCGAAAGCCTTGCTGAATACTGCTCGCGCGGTGGCTATGACGGCTTGGCCGCTGCCAAGGACAAAGGTGCGGCATGGCTGCGGCAGGAAGTCGACGCATCTGGCTTGCGCGGTCGCGGAGGCGCGGCGTTCCCGACGATTCGGAAGTGGCAGTTGGCCGCGGATGCTGTCGGTGACGAAAAATACGTCGTCGCCAATGGCGGTGAGCACGAACCGGGCAGCAATAAGGACCGCTACTTGGTCGAGCGCCATCCGCACGCCGTTGTCGAAGGACTGGCACTGGCAGGTCTCGCGACCGGCGCGACCAAGGGCTACCTCTACCTGATCGAGGACATGGCCGGGCCGCGGGCTAGCGCCGAGATGGCGTTGCGCGAAGCAAACGAAGCCGGGCTACTGCCGTTCCCGATTGAGATCCACTGCGGCCCGACAACCTATGTCGCTGGCGAAGAGACCGCGGCCCTGAACTCGATCGAAGGTGAGCCAGCGAAGCCACGTAAAAAGCCGCCGTTCCCTGGCGAAGCTGGCTTGTTTGGCAAGCCGACGACGGTCAACAACACCGAAACCCTCGCGCACGTCGCATGGATCGCGCGCAACAGCGGCGCGGACTTCGCTGCGATCGGCACCGAAGAGAGCAAGGGCACCCTGTTGTTCACGCTGTCCGAGCAAGTCGAGAAGCCGGGCGTCTACGAACTGCCGTTCGGCGCGACCTACCGCGAACTGATCGAAGGTTGCGGCGGCGGACTGAAAGATGGCCACACTGTGCGCGCGATCTTGCCAGCGATGTCGGCGGCGTTCTTGGATGGCGCGCACCTCGATGTGCCGATCGCTTACGAAACGCTTGGTCCGCTCGGCAGTTCGCCGGGTTGTGGCGGCGTGCGCATCGTCGACGAGACCACCGACGTCGTCGCACTGACGCTCGAGATCGCTGAGTTCTTCATGAAGGAACAGTGCGGCCAATGCCCACCGTGCCGCATGGAGACCAATCAATTCGTGCACATCCTCAAGGCTGTGCAAGCGAGCAAGGGTCCGGGCTATGACGCCAAGATGACGCGACTCGCCAACTTTTCCAAACGGAAGGGCCACTGCTCGCTGATCGAAATGGCGGCTGCGCCAGTGATCAGCGCGTTGTCGTGCTTCGCCAATGACTTTGCCGAGGCCGCGGGGCCCGGCGCACAGGAATCCTGAGTGGCCTTCTACTACGTCGCCTGCACCCTCGGTCTCGAAGAAGTTCTCGCCTACGAACTGCGTGAACTCGGTGCCCAACGCGTCGATATCCGCCGCGGCGCGTGCGCGTTCGAAGGAGATCCAGTCACCGCCTACCGCGCCTGCCTCTGGTTGCGTTCGGCCATTCGCGTGCAGGAAGAACTCATCCGCGGCCCGGCTCGCAGCCGCGAGGAGCTCTACGACCTGACGTCGTCGATCGATTGGTCGTTGTTCATCGATGCCCAAGGCACGCTCGCCATCGACGGCTCGGTGCGCGACTGCAGTTGGGCCAACGACACGCGCTTCCCGGTGTTAGTCGTCAAGGATTCGATCTGCGACCAGTTCCGTCACTTCGACGGCGTGCGACCCAACGTCGAGCGCGACCGCCCCGACCTGCCGCTAAAGCTCGTGCTGCAGCGCGACGAGGCGATCATCTATCGCGAACTTGGTGGCGAACCGCTGCACAAGCGCGGTTACCACGAAGTGCAGCACAAAAGCCCACTCAACGAAGCACTGACTGCGGGACTGCTGCAACTGGCCGAATGGGATCCGAGCACACCACTCGTCGATCCAATGTGTGGTTCCGCCACATTCTTGATCGAAGCGGCGTGGATGGCGATGGATCGCGCGCCGGGCCTCGGCCGGGCCTTCGCCTTCGAGCGCTGGAAGGACACCGACCAAAACGCGTGGCAGTCCGCCTTCGACGAAGCCGAGCAACGCGCGATTGCGGGCCAAGACAACTGCCCGCTGCTATCCGGTAACGACAACCACGAAGGCGCCATCGCGATCTCCAAGATCGCAATCAAGAGCGCCGGACTGCAGGGCAAGATCCACCTCAACCTTGGTGACGCGCGCGACTACAAGCCACCGTTCGAACCGGCGATGATCTGCACCAACCCGCCCTACGGCGAACGCCTGCAAGCCGACGATCCATCGCTAACCGACACCTGGGACGCGCTCGGCAACTTCCTCCACAGCATGGCGGGAGGCCAAGCCCACGTGCTCTGCGGCGCATCCGAGTTAACCCGCCACCTCGGCCTACGCACGAACCGCAAGTTCCCAGTGCGCAACGGCCCGATCGACTGCCGCTGGCTCCGCTACGAACTCGGCAACCGCTTCTAACGCGCTTCGCTCGGAGCGCTGCGGCCAAGCAAGCAAGCGATGCCGATCCATACCATTGCGAACACAATGGTGACGGTAACGATTGCGCCGATGCCGAATCCTAGGTCGCGTAGCCACACTTGCACCACGGCACCGCCAAGATCGCCGAGACGCAATGCGAACGTGTCGAGCAAGAACTTAACCTTGTGCTTCGTCTCCAGGTCGAGCGGCGTGTAGAGCACTTCGCGCGCCGGCTTTTCGAAGGCGTAGTTGGCGCCGCGACGAGCGACTTGCAGGACAAAAATCACGCCCGCGCTCGGTGCTAGCGAATACAGGATGAGGCCGATGATCGACACGACCGGCAGCGACGACAGCAACGTGACGGCGCGCAAGCGTGGCATCAATTGCCCGGTGCAGAACACCTGCAGCGCCAACACCAGGCCATTGCCGTAGAGACCAACGTCGGCGAGGAACGACTTCTGTTGCCAAGCGAGATCGATTTCGTTGCCGACCAACTCCGTCTGCGCCGCTTCGAATGCGGTCGCAACGAAGCCAACCAACATCATGTAGACCGCGATCTGCAGTGCGCGTCGATCGCGCATCACGATCCGCAAGCCCTGTAAGATCCCGCCCTTTGCCACATGCCGATCGCCATCGCTACCGCCGAGTTGCAGGCAGTGCTTGCGCGAGCACACAAACGCAACGTAGGCGACCTGTAGCAACCCCGCGGAAATGACGGCGAACGACCACACTGGCAAGCCCTGGATTTTCGAACCGTAGGAGCCAACCACCGCGCCGAGCGTGCCGCCGACGGCGATCAAGCCAAACATGCGCTTGGCCTGCTGTTTGCCGAAGTGCTCGACGGCGTGGATCCAAACCAACGCTGGCACCGCCAAGTTCATCGCGGAGAAGCCAGCCCAGAACACCTCACTAACGTTCGGATGTTCGCTCCAATTGTAGTCCTCCATCGTCGACAACCCGACGGAGAGCGCTAGCAAAGCCAAGGTGCCGATGTGTAAGGCTATCGGCACGAAGCGCCGACTCGACATGCGGTTGGCCAATGACCAGAACGGCACCACCAGCAAGACCGTCGCCAACAACGTCAGGCTGTAAAGATACGGCAGCCCCTCAACGCCGCGATCCACGCCGAGCTGACCTCGCAGCGGCCGCAACAAGAACATGCTGCACAGCGATGCGAAGAACATCGTCGCCACCCAGAACGTCGCGCGCCGTTCAGCGGTGGTCGTGTCCTGCAGGCCAAAGAAGCGCAACAGCATGATCGCTGATTACGCGCTAGCCGCGGCAGAAGCGAGAAGGCACTGGGAGAACTGGGCTAGACAATCCCTTGTGCCCCACGGTACTTCCCCGACTATGGTGACTGCGCGCATGCCAACGCTAGGCAAGTCCTTCGTCCCCCACGCCTTGATGGCCACCATGATAGCTATCTGGGCGGGCAGCTTCGTGGTCGCGAAGATCGGGCTCGAAACGGTCACGCCGTTTGCCCTGGTGGCGTCGCGCTTCGCCCTGGGAGCTTTGTGCATCCTGCCGTTCTTCCTGCGCACGACCCGCACACAACGGCGAGGCACGCTACTGCCGGGCCTGATCGCAGGGCTGGTGCTCGCGATTCCCTACTTCCTACAGATGTACGGCGTGCGCGAAACAACGGCCTCGATGGGCGGCTTCGTCACCGGACTGATCGTGCTCCTGGTCGCTGTCGGTGGCCACTTCTTTTTTGGTTCACGAATCGGCAAGCGCGCGATCATCGGTCTCGCACTCGGCCTCGTTGGCATCATTGTTTTGTGCCTGAGCGGTGATCCAGATCCGGGCAGCGAAGCCGCGTTGCAGAACGTCGTCAAGCACAACACCATTCGCGGCATCTTGCTGCAGGTTGGTTCGGCGATCGGCTTCGCCTGCCACATCCTATTGCTGTCGCACTACGGCAGCCGACTGGCCGTCGCGCCGTTCATGTTTTGGCAACTCGCATTCACTGGCGGGCTGGCGACGATCGGCACCGTCATGATCAGCGGCGTCAGTGCCGAAGGCGCCACGGTTGTCTGGGACACCTCGATGCTGCTGGTGCTCGGTTATCTCGGCGTGCTCGCGACCGGTCTGGCGATCGGTGTGCAGGCCAAGGTGCAGCATCGAATTGCGCCGGCGCATCTGGCACTGCTGTTTGCGCTGCAACCGCTGTTTGCCGCAATCGCCGGCTGGGCGTTCCAAGACGACCAACTCGAAGCGATGCAATGGGTCGGCGGCGGGCTGATCATCGCGGGTGTGGTCGTCGCCAGTCGCGACAACCAGTATTAGTCAGATGACGCTGCGGTTCCTATTTGGCAGGCGGGCCGGCCATGAAGAGCTAGTAGTCGTATAGGTTTGGTTCAGGACGGGCCAACCACAAGGCGACGAGCAGCGGCACCAAGACCAGTGGCACAGCGACGGCCAGCCAGCGCAGCGGGCGCGCTTGGTCGAACCCACGCGGCACGAACAGCAGCAAGAACGGCGCGGCTAGTGCAAATCCAGCAGGCCACCACGGCAGGTAGGACAGGTGCACACCGGCAAGCACAAACAACGCGTGCGCGCCACCGATCCAGATGCCGTCCGCCGCGTACAACGTGAACTTACGTCGCCAAACGACAGTGAAGACCGCTGCCCCCAACGTAGCCGCGACGGCACCACACAGTTGACCAAGGAACGCACTCTTGCCCAACACCAAGAGCGCGGCATCGATCGACAACACCACGGCCAAGAGCGCGCCGACCGCGACCGCCTGGGCGCTGGCAACAGGACGGCGAGCAATAACAATTCGAACCGTCAACATCGTCGCGGCGACGAGCACACTACCTCCACCAACGTGCAGTGAAACATCGACGCCCGACCACCTAGTAGCAACCTTGCTCAGCATCAACCACAGCGACACAGCGGCCACCGCAGCAGCAGCGCCTGGCGCGACACGCGCTGGTAGCAAGCGAAGGTGTTGCGCCAAGGTCAGCATGGCCGCGGCCACCATGCCCCACATCAACCACGCGACACCGTTCGGATCGCTCCACAAATCCTGCGGTAGCGCTGGCCATTCTTTCAATAAGCCGTGCGCAACGAACAGCCCAATCGCCATAGCGAGCGGCAGCATGCGGCTACCCGCGAGCGAGACCAGCAGCAAAGCCGCAACGATCGGCGGCGCGGTGCCGCGAAGGAGCACGTCGTAGTCCATTCGTGCCTATCAGCTACTTAGGCTGAACCAACTCAAGACTGACCGTCATGTGCACATCGTCGCCGAGCATGTTCTTCTTGACGCCATAGGTCATGCCGAAGTCCGAACGCTTGATCGCGAACCTAGTGATGTAGCCGCGACGTAAACCACGGGACTCACCCTCACCGACGAACACAACCGAGATCGTGATCGACTTCGTCTTGCCAGCCATCGAGAGGTCGCCCGTGACCTCAAGGTCCTTACCGGCCGCCTTGATCTTCGTGCTCTTAAACGTGATCTCCGGGTTCTCCTTGCCGTTGAAGAAGTCCGGCGACATCAGGTGGCCGTCGCGCTGCTTGTCATTACTGTCGACGCTCTCAGTCGCGATCGTCAACTCGACGCTGCCCTTATCCAGAGCGGACGCATCGAGCGTTGCCTTGCCCTCTACCTTGTCGAACGTGCCCATGAACCAACTGGCGTTCGCGTGCTTGACGCGGAACACGCAACTGCTGTGGCCGGCATCGGCCACCCATTCGTGCTCGCCTAACGGCTGGCTCGGGACGACGGGTTCCACAACCGGCATGGCAACGGCAACGAGAATGGCGGGCAACAACAGGAGAGTCTTCATGGGTTCCGGGCGCGGGTAATCGATTAACGGCAGCTTGACAAGAAATTGCTCAGCACCAATATCGGCCAAGCTAGAACGGCGCGCCACCCCAGCCTAGCGTCGCCGACACAAAACAGACAATCCGTGTGCGTCGAGCAAGTCCTGCAGGTTTGGCGGCAACTCGGCGCGCTCAAAACTCGACGCCAACAACGCACGCATCGAGGCGTCTTTGGCTTCGACCTCGGTCATCACGATACTGCCGACATGCCGCGACGCACGCGGCCCGGACAACTCGCCGCTCAATTGAGACAACGACTTCGCCGCGACCGCTGGATTCAATCCGGCAGCCCACCGAACGCGCGGCATCGTGCTCAGGACGACCTGACCTTCCTCGTGCACCCGGCTCAGCAAGTAGCGCGGCAGAATGCGTTCGACGACGGCAGCCTCAGGCTCGCCCAAAGTCCAGGCCGCGTGGCACTCAGCCGCGACCACCAGTGCCAACAATAAGTCGCGCACTCGCAGCGGCAAACGTGCGAGGCCAAGTCCGGCCAACACCGCAAGCACAGCGGAATGCACTGGCAGCAACGTAGTCCACGCATCGACACTCGCAGCAACAACCAGCAGCGCAAGCAACACCAGCGCCGGAGCAGCAAATCGACGCGCGCGCGGTGACAGCAACAACAACGGCAACAACACAACACTGGCGCCCAACCCGTAGCGCAACTGCTCAAAGCCGGGTATCGGGTGAGATGCGACCTGATCGGTGCCACCGGCGATCACGACCAGCAACAACCCAACGCTCAACACGAAGCGTCTCGCGGCATACGCCCACAAACTGAACGCCGACAACAATACGAACATCGAAGTCGCCGAACCGGCACCAGCGGCAACGACAGGGCCAGCCGCTGCCATCGCGATTGCCGCAGCAGGAACACCAGCACCTTCGCGCAACCGTTCGGCGGCCATCGCAATCGGCACAAGTGCCAGGCCGCCTAGCAAGCAAGCCGCAACCTGCGCCGCAGCAAAAGGGGTCGCACCGAGTGCCAACGCCGGCGCGAGCAGCAACCCGTAGAGCGGTTCCCAGGCGCGGTCGACTAACGACGCGAACTGACCGGCAGCAAGTTGCTCAGCGAGCCACAAGTCACGACACGCATCGACGCCTGGCAACGGCGCGCGCAAGCCGACGAACCATCGCCAGCAAATCGCAGCACAGCACAACCACAACAGCGCTCGCTGGTCGCCCTTACTCACGGCAGGGCCCGACCCAATTCGGGGTCTTCGCCATCGCTTTCGTAGTCGCCAATGCGGAACACGAGATCGCGGTAGTTGCGCACATCGAGCACGGCAAGGGACTGCACGGCGCGCAACACCAGAATGTCGCGACGAACCGCTGGCCCATGTCGGTAGACACGCTGCAACGTTGCGATCGCTCGACTTGCGGGAGTTTCGTCAACTGGCAGTCGATGCCACGCGTTGATCACGTCGCGCGTGTCGCGGTAGTTCTTTGAGTAGCCCATGCGGAGAGCCGAGCGCGCCTTGTTGGGCAAGTCTTTGCCGTGACGTTCAAGCCAGACATCGACCGGATGCCTAACGAACCAACCCACGAACCCGTGGAGCAGGCGCTTCGTGATAGACAACCGCTCCTCGAGATCTAATAGCGTTGGCACCACTTCAATGCGCCAACGCTCGGCGCCCATCAAGGTGCGCACATTGTCCTTGTTAGAACTCCAAGCACAAGTCGCAGCCAACTCGCCCGCACGACGACGTTCGCGATCCGGCACGCCTTGGCTCTCAAGGTGCAGTGGCGGCAAACAACCGACAATCGCATGCAACGCAGAAACGTCGCGCCGCACCTTTTTGGCGTCATCGCGCATTTGCACAGCCTCGCGCTCGCGCAGGTGCAGGAAGCAAAGATCGCGTTCGATCTCCGCTTCGCCAAGTTCATCTGAATCGGGCGTCCACCCAACCGGCGCGCCGGAGTAGGCCGGATCGATGCGTAAACGCATGCGAATCGCTTCCAGCAATCCCGGCGCCTTCATGCGATGAATCTTGCGCAGCGCGACGGCGAATGGCGCCTCACCGATCTCTCGGCGCTGCATCGCAACATCGGGGTCGAGCACTTCGCGAACTATCTGCCGGACCTTGCCAATCAGCCAACCGAGCGAACGGAAGAAGCGCCAGATCAGCAGCAGCGGCGCCAACAGGATTCGGCCATGCGACAGTCGTTTCTCGTAGAAGCGCAACGGATTGAAGCAGCGTTCATGCTTCGGCAGATGATCAACCGAACGCGTGCCGAAGATCTCCCGCACCATCGTGCGACGATCCAAGCACACTACATCGAGAACGTCTTGCCCGAAAACTTCGGCAAGGTGCTGGTCGCGCTCCGGGTCGCCACCTAGGAAGTCGAGGGCGGTGAACTCGATCGTCGGGTATTCCGTGACGACCTCGTCCTTATTACGGTCATTGGACGAACGGCCACCGCGCGGATTGCGCCGGCGCCGCAGCCAGCGCTCCATATTCTCTAGCGCCGCCTCGTCCGCGTAGGGTCGCTGGGCCAATGGCACACAGAAGTTGTTATAGCCAGCGATACGCTTAGCGGATTCGACGGCGATACTCTCCGTGATGAAGCGGAACCACAGATAAGGACCGCTAAGGAGGGTGCCGTCATCGAGCTTCAGCTTGCGCAACCGACGCTTGTCACGACCGCTAACATGCAGGAACTCGCGACGCAGGTTCGCCAGCGATTGATTGGCAAGCAGTTGCTCGGTCGTCTTGACATCGCTGATGTGCAGCGGCGCGCCGTCCAAGAAGTGCAGGTAGAGCAGCGCGGTGTGGTTGCACTCAAGCGACACATGAGCCGGACATTCATCGTTCGCGATCGGCACTCCGGTTCGAGCGCTATGCAGCTGTTCATCCAGCATCGCGCGAGCATGGCGCCGGTTACTCGGGTCGCCAAACACACGCAAGGTCAGGAAGTCGATGTCTTGCTGTTCGTAGCGTGACTGAACGCGATCCAATTGCGAGATGAAGTGCGCCTCACTGGTCAGTCGGTAGGTGTCGGATGCTTGGCCAGCGAGCCGTTTCAGCCAGTGCCCCAAGACCAGGAACACGAGACAGAAACTGCCGAGCAGCACGAGCGGCATCCCGACAATCTTTTCCAGGATCCCATTCAGCTTCTCGCCGGCCCAAGTATCGACTAGTAGCTCGTTCAAGCCCAAGAACACGCCGCCGAATAACAGCAACCGGACCGCGGGACGCTGCGTCGCTTTGACGATGGCAGATGCGACGCGATCGAGAATCTGCGGGCCTGTCACAATGCCATGCAGATCGGCGAAGAACAGCATGCGACCGTGCCATGACTCGACCCAATCGGCGACGCGGCGACCGAGCGCGACGATGCGTTCTTCAGGAGTTTCTGGCAGCGGATGCACCGCTACCCGGCTAACGAATGGCAACCAACGCACCGGCACCGCCGACATCACGCGCACGACGCGATCGAGCGCGGCAACGTCGGCCTTCTTCATGTAGCGACCGATGTCTTGAGTTCGCAGCGACCACAGGAACTCAATGGCATCGCCAATCGCCACATCGCGAGCACCGGTCGGGTGCGCCGTATTGACAAACTCCGCGGGCTGGAGAGCGCCCATCGCCTCGCGTGCCGCAGTAACTCGCTCGTGCAACATGGCGCGGCGGTCGTCACGGGGCAGCAATACCACGAGTTCGTGTTCACGGCGCATCGACGCGAACAACACATCGCGCAGATCGTCTTCGGCAATCGTGCGATTCACTTCGGCAGCAGCGGGCACGAATAAGAAATCGCGATTCAGAATCGGCGCGAAGCGCGCGGCCAGGCCGTCGAGGCCTCGCACCAAAAACAGCAATAACCGCGCGGCCCGCAACAACGGCCGCAGCGCCTGCACGTAGCGCGCCGCCAAGGTGACGCGCAACAACCGCAGCATGCGCAATACCAGCAGGTTGTCAGTCCCCGCACCGACCACTGCGGTCGGCCACAAGAACAGCACCGACGGGATCGCCGGCACAAGGTCCGTCAGCGCATTACGCCAGAACCACGACCCGCGCGACGGGTGCAAGATCAGCTTGAACACAAAGTCCGCGATGAAGAACAAGCACGCAATTGCATCGATCCAGCGGAAGGCGTTCGCCTGCACCGGGGTCAGGTCCACCACCGCCTCGATCACCAACGTGACCAGGACGACGAGCAACAAGACGAAGTTGGTGGTCTCTAGAACCGAGACGCCGCGACGCCCGAGCCGCCGCTCGAGCCGACCCGCCAATTCGCGGTCATCGCCGTCGCGCAGCAACCGCTTACCGAAGCGGCGGCAGCGGCGCGACCCGGTCTTCTCGCTCATGCGCAACAACAGATCACCGGTGCAGCGCATCAACGCCATCTGCTGCTTGATGGTCAGCTCATCGGTCGCCGTCGTCAGCAGCGCGAAACGTTCGGCGACATCCGAACCGACGAGCGAGTGCTCGTTCAGTTTGTCGAGGCCGCGATCGATCGCTGCTTCACACTGGCTCTCAAGATCAGTTTCCTTCGCCACGCTGGCGTGCGCCTGCGCCTCGGCAAGGTCGAGCAGCACGGACGCCTCGACGTCCGCCGCGGCCAAGTGACGGATGCGCAAGGCTAGCCAATCGCGTCGCACGCCGAGCAGGTCTTCTCGAAGCTCCGACGAGCCAGTCTTCTGAAACCCTTCGAGCCAGCGCTGTTCTTGCCCAAGCAGTTCGACAGCGAACTCGCTGTTGGCCTGCAACCGCGCACGCTCTCTAGACAGTTCGCGGGCCGCCGCCGCAGGGTCGGTCGGCGTCCCCTGCAGCATTCCGCGCAGCAGAGCTTGGTCGGGAGTAGTGGGCGTCATGCGGTCCGCTCAGCGCGGACCGTAATTGTAGGAACGCGCGGCCCCGGGTCACGGGCCGTCTTCGCTGAGCTGCGAATACCTACACTCTCGGATGAGCGACGATTGCTATTGCCGGCCGACGTCTGCCACCCATTCTGGCATTACCACGGCCGCGAGTAATCGACTTCGCCAACGCCTGGCTGACCAAGATAGTCAATCAACACGTGCCGCATGCTGCCAGCCTCCAAGCGCACCTGCGCATCGAGATGCGTGACGATGCCGGTCAACTCGTCGACGGTCAACTCGGCCGAACGGACCCGGAACAAGCCACTTCGTGACCGCCGATGCGCCTTGATGTGCAACAATTGCCGGCCCTGTTCATCCTCCGAACGAGCGACGACGCGGAGGTCGAAATTGCCAGGCAACTTCCCGATCAACGAGTGCAGATCGAGATAACCAGTGTCGAGGATGTCGCCGAACCCTTCGAGCAAACGCTCACGATCAGCCAACGGCCCCGAACGGCGATGGCGACGGCTGCTCGGATGGATCCATACGGTCTCGCCGTCGCATCCGATGCGACCAGCGGCAATACGCAACCCAGCGAACGCGAACCGACCTTCGATCAAGAACCGCATGCCCGGCCGCACCGTCAACTCAAACTCATGGAAGACCCGTTCCGGCCGCTTCCGACCCGCAGTGCTCAGTTTGACGTGAAACTTGCGATCAACGTTGAGTGACAGTTGATCGGCGACGCGGGCCATCGCCGCCTCGGCGGTTGGCAAAGACGCCGGCGATGCGAACCACATGCCGACAGTCGCCAGCACCAAAGCGGCTGCAGCGACGGCGAACCAGTGACGCCGATGCGCGCGGGTATCGTGGGCGTCAATGCGCGCGAGAACAGACTCGACGCGGGACTCACGAGCGCTCGCATCCGCAGTGTTCACTGCCCGCAGCAAACCGTGCATGGTGCGTTGCTCGGCGAGCCACTCGCGTGCTTCTTCGGGCACCTCGGCCGGGCTCGGACCATCAGCGATCGTGTCATCGAGTTCGTGCCACTTACTGTCGCCGGCAGATCGGTCGCCGGCAGATCGGTCGCCGGCAGATCGGTCGCCGGCAGATCGGTCGCCGGCA
>CALCZA010000073.1 GCA_937906475.1 uncultured bacterium | reverse complement strand
TTATGCGCAATCTTGATGTCTCAAGAGACACTCGGAATCTGAGGGCATATTGGGCCATAGCAAGCTGAAGACTACTCGGTGAACCTCGGCACCATGTTGTATCCGATCGGTGGATTGTTCGCGCCGGTGGCGACGATCAGTTCGTTCTCTTTTGCCCGGACTTCCGCGTCGCTGGCCGTCGTGGATTCCCACAGGATTTCTTTGCGAACGGTGATGTCCTTCCGGCAGTGGGCGAGGTCCTCGTTGATGCGCTGCTTTGCCGCGGGGCTCGGGCTGCCGAAGTAGATGCAGTTGCCGATCAGATCCATGCCGACGTAGATCTTCCCGTTGGGATAGGTGACCTTGTAAACCTGTTTTATCCGTCCGATGCTGTTTGACGTAGTTGTGAACGTCCTCATGCGACGAATCTAGCCAACGATGCAGCCGTTCCCGCGGGTGATGCGTTAGGGCCGATAGCGCGGGGTCTTGTTGTAGCCGATCTCGGGGTTATTCGCCCCGGCGTCGCGGATCAGTTCGGTTTCCATCGCCCTCACCTCGGTGTCGGTGGCCGACTCCGATTCCCACAGGATCTCTTTGCGGATTGTGAACGTGAGGTCGTCCCGATCGAGTTCGTGGTCGCTGGCGATCTGCTCTGCGGCTGTGGGGCTGCCGAAGTACAGCACCGAGCCGGTGAGATCCATCCCGACATAGATCTTCTTGTTCGGATAGGTGATCTTGTAGACCTGTTTGCGCCTCCCCACGGATCAGAACTCTATCTGCCCAGATGGGGGCCTTGGACCGATTGCCCCGGCCACCTTCGCTGCGTGATGCAAAGTTATCGAACGGGCTTGCCTTGACGGCTCCGCCAAGCCTGTAACCGCATATCGCAGCGGATTTGCGACCTCCTTGCCTAGCATGACTTCTGCGGTCCGACGGACTTCCCCGGCTTCCTGGAGCCGTCGCGGATATGTCCCCATCCGCACGAATCTATTCGTGCTGCCTTGGGGAATTCGACGTGACGCTGATCCGGACGACCGCCAATCGTGTTCGTGAGATGGAGCCCGCGTCGTTGGTCGAGCAGCTTTTGGAGCAGATGCTGTATCGGACCGGTCGGCGTGCGGCGCCCGCCGAGCAGCTGTCGTGGAAGCGGAGTCTTCCTGTCTTGGCTGCGGATCTTGCCGACGCGGGCCTTGGTGATGTTGAGATGCTGGTCGAGTATCACCTTCCGCTGACATCCCAGCGGGCCGACGTCGTCCTCGCCGGCACCCACCCGCAGACCGGTGAGCCGTCCTACGTTGTCGTCGAGTTGAAGCAGTGGTCAGCCGCCTACGTCTTCGAAGAAGACCCCGAGATCGTTGAGGTACCGGGCCTTCCAGGGGGGCCGCGACTGCATCCGGTGATTCAGGTGCGGGGTTACTGCGAGTACCTCCTCGACTTTGCTCGAGTGTTGGCAGACCGTCCCGATTCGTTGGCAGGTATGGCTTACCTGCACAACGCCTCAGATCCTTCTCTGGTCAAGGAATTGCTCGCAGTGCCGGTTTCAACAACCGGGCGGCTCTTCACCGCCGCTGACAAGGGCGCCATGCTCGATTTCCTTCAGTCGAGGCTTGCGCCAGTCCAGGGACGAGTGGCGGCTGATCTGTTGATCAACTCTGCCGTCGCACCGTCCAAGCAACTGCTGAAACTCGCTGCAGCGGAGATCCGTGACCGATCGCAATTCCGGTTGATCGGAAACCAGCAGTTGGCAGTGGATTTGGTCATGCACGCTGTAGAACATGCGCGGGCCGGGAACTCCAAGCGGGTGATCGCGGTAACGGGTGGGCCCGGCAGCGGCAAGAGCGTTGTTGCGCTTTCCCTCATGGGCGATCTTGCGCGACGCGGTCGTACCGTTATCCACGCGACGGGGTCACGCTCATTCACCCAGACCCTCAGGAAGGTCGCCGCTGTGAGGGCCCCGAAGGTCCGAATGCTGTTCAAGTATTTCAATCAGTTCATGACAGCGGATCCCAACGGCTTGGATGTCTTGATAATGGACGAGGCTCACCGCATCCGGACGACGTCAGTCGACCGGTATACCCGCGCGGAGTTCCGGACTGATCGCCTGCAAATTGACGAACTCATCGCCGCTGCAAGTGTTCCGGTCTTCCTGCTCGACGAGCACCAGGTAGTGCGCCCCGGTGAAATGGGAACCCTCGCGCAGATCGAGCACCATGCTCAGCACCTCGGCGTCGACTTTCAGCACATTGCACTCGGCGAACAGTTTCGGTGCGGCGGCAGCGAGGAATACGTGCATTGGGTCGTCCAACTGCTTGGACTTGCTGAGGGGGCTCCACCAGTAGCGTGGTCCGGCGATCCGCAGTTCCAGGTCCGGATCGCCGAGACCCCCGAGGAGATGGAACACTTCCTCATATCCCAAATGCAGCAAAACTATTCGGCCCGTATCACCGCTGGGTATTGCTGGCCGTGGAGCGATGCCAGGCGGGATGGCACGCTAGTGCCTGATGTCCACATCGGGACGTGGTCAAGACCGTGGAACAGCAAGAGCGACAGACGAATCGGTGACGCACCACCGAGTGCGCTATGGGCGACCGACGACGGCGGATTTGGACAGGTGGGCTGCATCTACACCGCCCAGGGGTTCGAGTACGACTGGAACGGCGTCATCCTCGGACCTGACCTTGTGTGTCGCGACGGCCGGTTTGTGACAGTCCGGCAGGCCAACCGGGATCCCGATTTCCGAAATCCGAAGACAGTGCCTGACAGTCGGTTTGATGTCCTTGTCCGTCATGTCTACAAGGTCCTGCTGACCCGCGGGATGATCGGCACGGTCATCTACTCCACTGACCGCGAGACGCGCGAGGCCCTACGCTCGCTTATCGAATCGCGTCGAGGCGCAGAGCGCCGTGCTATCGATATGGTGCACGATGTGGAAATCGGCGATGATGACCATGCGAGCCTCAGGCTATGAGAGCACCCGTCGATCTCATGGCGGGGCGCTGCGGGGAGTCATGATCGCCAATGTCTGCGCTGCGTGCGGCCGTTCTTCAAAGGTGTGACTGTCGCTGTGGGCTCCTGGTCGCGGGCGGACCTCAGTTGGGCGCTGAGTTCAGCTAGTACGGTCACGGCTGCTTGGTTTTTACGTTTCAGGGCGGTGTTCTCTTCGCGGAGTTTCGCGACGGAATCTTTCAGTTTCGAGACCGTTTCCTGCAGTGCCGCTAATTGTGTATCCCGGGGCGCGGATTCGGTTCCGACTGCGGCTTCCCAGTCGGCTATCAAAACTGTCGCTCGGTTCATGGTGGCCCTGCTGACGCCCGCTTCGATGTGCAGATTGGTTTTGATGAGGCGCCCGTCGGTTCGTTTGGCGTTTCCCGTGAGGAGTCGCTGCATGGCGTCGCGCAGCTTCTTCTCGGTTTCCGGGCTGACGGTCGTCACTTTGGCTCCTGGCGGGTGATCTTCTGAACTTCGGCGAGTTGCGTTTTGAGGCGCTCCCGGTGAACTGCGGCCATCTTCTTGTCTCTGAGCTTCTTGGTGAGGTCCTCTTCCTCATGTCGCCAGATCGGGATGTGCTTATCGGTGACCACAGAGTTTCGGCAATTGGCAGGTTGACACATGCTTGGAATGGGGCCTCCGGCTTTTGCGGCAGCCGTCGCGTTCTCTAGGCAGAGCGCCTTGCCGGGGTCGCCGAGGCAATGGTTGAGAGTGCCCAGTCGGATCGTGGCGAACTCATCACGAAGGAGGTCACGAATCATCCTTTCGTTGCCGATGGCGACGGTTGTCTTCGCCTTCGCGGTGACATCCTGGAGACCGTTGATGAATGTGGCCCCGCCGGGGCCTCGTACGAATGGTTCGCCGTGGGCGTGGCGTGACCATTCGCTGACCAGTTCCCCAGCAGCGACTTCCTTGGCCTCGTGCTCAAACTCCTTTGCCCATTCCGGGCTAGTTGCGCCGTAGCCAGCGGTCGTGACGTTGGCTAGGGCACGGACAGCGTTGTGCTTGAGGGTGATGCCCAGTGCGATTTCGCCGTCTGGTTCGTTGGCGGTGATCACCGCCATTGTTCGGCGGAACATGTGCGGCGCGAGTCCAGTGTTGGGGATCGGGTCGAGGCCGTTCTGGGCCGAGTTGCCATTGACGCAAGTCACGAACTCTCGGATCTGCTCGTGCTGGTCGAAGCCGATGAGTTCGCGCCTTCTGCCGTTGACTCGGCTACCGAAAAGCCGATCGTCAGGATCGCGGGCAATGTGCTCGGCTATCTCGAGTGCTCGCACTACCGGTTCGCTGACCCACCATCGCTCCCGAGTACCTGCACTACCTCGTCCCTTGTAGAGGACACTCTCGACGGCGGGCGCTCCGTAGTGGCTCCTGACGGATCCCCTTGTTATTCCCTGTACTTCGCTATCGCGCATCATCGTCATGGTTGCGACGAAGATGTAGGCGGCATTGCGGAGTTGGGTGAGTTCCTTTGCCACCATGACTCGGTCAAATCCGTTAACCCACGGCCCGCGGGACCCATCCGGTCGGTCTACTTCTGTGGGCCGGGTCTTGGTGAAGCCGAATCGAGTCGGAAAGCCTCGGCCGATGGCGTCGAGGATCCTTTGGCGCCGAGCTGGTCCGGGTGGACCGTGCAGGGTGCCAGGTTTCACCCGTGGTGTCAGGCATAGAGCGACTCCGTCCCAGTTGATCTCACCGATCTGACCGCGTCCCAGTGTGTAGGTGTGGAGGGGAACGAAGCCATCGGGCGAGGACAGCCAGTTGTCGATGGCATCGTCGATGGTTTTGGAGGATGGCCGGTGAAGCACGGTCGTGTGGTGGTCCAGGTTCTCTATCTCGTCGCGAGCGGCCATGATGTCGTTGGCGAACACGTCGAGATATGTCCAGCAGGCTCCTACGAGGGGCCAGAACGTGCCTGGAGGTATGACTGGGGTCTTCACCCCGGACGAGGTGCGTCCGCTGTTCGTAAGTCCAATCGGGGCTTGAAGTCCGCCGCCATTGATGAGAGCGCCGAAGTCGGCGAGATGACGAAACACGTCCCGTGCCGCATGTCCTCCGGAGGCGGCCCGGGTGTTGCGCACTGTCTCCAGGTAGCGGTTGCACTCGTCATCGGTCCACTGGGACAGATCGCTTGTGTAGCTGACACTCTCGGCCCAGTTGGCCAGACGCCCAAATTCGAAGATGAAAATCCGTGCGGTTTTCAGCTTGTACGGCCGATTGGAACGGAAGATCCCGGCCGCGCGGACTACTGGATGGGTGGGCTGGAGCATCGCCATCGCTATGGTCTTGGCAGTTCGCAGCCAATCTTCGGGAATCTCGTCGAACCGGAGAGCCGCGCTGGAGACGCTGAGATTTGGTGTCAGGCCGCCGGCCCGCAGGTCCCATCGGGGGTAATCGCCGAATCGCGGACTGGGACCTTCCGCGATGCGTCGCTCGACGGGTAGGACCAATTCGTCCGGCTCAAAACCAGCCGAGGCAGTGACAGCAGACGATCCGACTCGATTGCTCATAATTCAGCTCGCTGGCCGAGTGACCGGTGGAGTGTGACGTCCTGCTCACGAGCGACAGCAACGTCTTGCTCAGGGAACTCCGCGATGATCGCGTCGAGGTTGACGCGCTGCTGGCCGTAGACCTCGCTGAAAACTATTGGAGACAAGTCCTTTTCGATGGCGTCGAGCGCCTCTCGATAGACAACTAACCGTGGCAGGTGATCGCGAAAGACGACCGCGTTGCGGCATTGCAAACACATCGACGGAGATGCATGACACAAGCTGCCGGAGGCCATGAAGGGTGCATCGTAGGGATTGCGGCACGCGGCCAAGGTCAGCTGTTGTTCGACATCCGTCTCGTTGGCGACGTGACTCGCGAGTTGGGCCAGTTCCGGATCGTTATCGATCTTGCCGACCTCTGAGGCCGAGACATTAATAAGGGCGGGGCCATTCTTGGCGCGATCGAGCACCTTTCCTTGTGCCCGGAGGACGGTCTGGGCGGCGATCGTATGGACAGTCGTTGTCTGCGCGTAGTGGCCCCTGAAGACCTCGATTGACTGGTCATCGCCGGCCGCACCACTCAACGTGCCGAGAAGGGCAGCTCTTGCACTTTTGACCGTCTTACGCAGGCGCCGCATATCGTGTGGCTGACTGATCGAGAGCCCATGGCGTCTGATCAGTGCGTTCAGAGTGTTGGGTTGGTTGAAGTTCTGAGCCCGCATCACATAGCTGGGGTATTCGGTCGGGCGACGGTCGCGTGCTGCGCTGATCGATGCAAGCCAGAACAGGTCTTCGTCCGGGGCCAACGCGCGCGCATGCCGCATGGCGTGGTGAGCTCGCCGAAGGAGGTCTCCTGCTTTCCAGCCCCATGGTCCATCCTGCGGTGATGTCAGTGTGTACCAGCGGATTCGGCTGGCACGAAGTTTCGTAGCCTTCACGCGGACCGACGAATTGCCGAACTCAATGTCAGCGAGTTTGAGCGTGGTGGACTCTTCGGGAGCCCACCCTGTCTGCAGGTGTAACAGCACCCTGATGGCGAGTAGGAACTCGGCATCAGGCGCCAGGAATGCTCCGGCGGCGCGTAATAGCAGCGGTCTCCTGTCACCGCCTGTCGGCTGCTGCACTCCCGATATCCGCTCAATGTCGTAGGGGTCTAGCTGGCGGCGACGTCCGGCCAGATGGGCGCAGAAGGTCTCTTCGTAGGGCAGGTAGCGCATCGCCCAAAGCAGATTCTCGAGTTGATCCCACCCATGCTTGCGCGGGTCGCGGCCCTGGCGCAGGAATTCGTCGCCACGCACGAGGCGTTCCTCTGCTGCTCGGATGATGTTGCGGCAGGCATGTTCGAGTTGCAAGCGCTCATCGTTGCTGAACTCATCGAGTGGCACCGCCTCACTCGGGCGGCCGTCGAGCACCAGCGAGTTGGCCCATGCGGCCAGCACGCCTCCCTCGATGTCCTTGGACTCCAGGAATCGGGCGACATTGTTGCGTAGCAACATTCCGAGGTCTTTGGCCCGCACACTGGGCGGGGGAAACTTGAGGACCATCGCCGATTCCCAGTCGTGGAGTCGATGAGCCAGTGCGGCAGTGTCACCTTCCATTGTTAGGAAGCGGTCTGACTCTGAATCTAGAAAGTCTGCGGCACTACGGATTACGCTCGCTTGCATTATCACCGATCTCGTGGAGAGCGAGCCGGTCTCCGCGTAAGCTTTCCAGGCGTCGGCTAGTTCGGAGACGAACCGCGCGGCAACGTACTTGTCCGGGGTGATTCGGCAGGATCTATAGGCTCCGCCCTGCGAGAACACGACGACCCTTGGACTGCGATCGAAGTCGTTCATCGGCTTACTTCCTCAAGTTGGTCGAGTACGTAACTGGCGTAGTCGCGTTCGTGATCACTCCAGGATTCAAATGCGCGTTGCACTAGTTCGTCCGACTCGTCGACGTAGCGCAGATATTCCATGGTCGTGGAAGGACTCGCGTGGCCAAGAAGGCGTTGAAGCGTCAGCAGAGGGTTATGCACGATGTGTTCGCTAATCGTGCCGGTGCCTCGGATGGGACGTGACCGTTCAAGTTGGGCAGCGCGGAGTTGGAGGCTCCGCAGCATGACGATCGCGAAGGTGTGTCTCAAGTCGTGAGGGCTTATTGCGGCAGGCATGGAAGGGATTTGGCCCCTGAACTTGTCCATCCGTTCATTAGCTTCTTGGAAGTATTGATGCCATCTGCGCTGTGACGGAGGAAGACCGCCTCGCCCCACAAACAGCGACATGGGCTCTATCCACCCGTTCGATTCTCTCGTGACCAGGTTGCGCCTGACCGCAGGCGGAATCGCGGCGAACGGCTGCCGTTCCACACGTCCATCGTGTTCATAGACGAGCGTCCCTTTGGCCGTGTCTATTTCGTCGACAAGTGTCAGCGTAGAAACTCTCTTCGACAAGGTTTGCTGAGCTTTCCGCACGAGCGACAGGCGTTCTGTGTTTCGGTACAACTCGATCGTTTGCACTGTGCTGGAAGGAATGTAGGCACGACGTCGGCGGCCATTCTTGGCGCAAGCTTGCAGTACGAGGGATGTTCCGGAACCAGTTGAGTCGAGTTCGACGTTGAGCAGCGTGCTCCACTCGGTCAAACGCATCCCTGATGTCAGCGCAAGCTCGGCAGCGCATGCATTTCGAACAGTGCTTCGTCCGCGGAATGAGTGGTCAAGTTCCCCATCTGGGAGTTCACCACCTAGACCAACTTGGCGAAGCGTCACCCATTGCGCATGAGATAGCGCGCGTACGTCCATGTCAGTGGTGGGCACTTTCGGCGTGACCACCGAACGGCTTCCTACGCTGATCCAAGGAAGGCTGTCGCGTTGCCCTGTGTCGTAGAGAAACTTGAACAACGCTCGGACTACCACCAGTTCCCGAGACCAGGACCGCAACGACAACCCCGACGAAAGGCGTTGTCGCCGGAATGCGACCAAGTCGGATTGACGAACATCCACGACATCAACGCCCCGTTCTTCGAGGAACCTTGCGAATCTCACTGCGTCGAGTGCGTAGGCCTGGGCTGAATTCTTGCTGATGTTCTCCGAGTAGAGGCGCAGGAATGTGCACCACGGTTCTACTGGGCGCATCTCATCGTTCACGATCACTGGGGTGCCGTCGGCGACGCGCATTGCCCCCTCTGAGAGGAACTCGTTGCGGTCACATTCCGGAACCAACGACCAGTTCGTGAAGTAAAGGTCTGCCACCAGCGAGCACCTCTCCGAATCGCGCGAGCTACACCGATTGGGGTTGCCCTCAGCAACACCGTAGGTCTGCCTGCCGACATCGACGTGAGACACGCCCAGGAACAGCGCATAAC
>CALCZA010000072.1 GCA_937906475.1 uncultured bacterium | reverse complement strand
TCGTTGCTCATTGATCTCCTTTTCAATGTGTCTCATTCACGTTGACACGCACCGCCCGAACAACATCGCCCTCGCCGGCTTCCAGTTGAGCGCCCAGTCGATCTGCCTGACGGCGTCGAATGTCGCGAACCTGCTGTTCTCGAACGGCGTCCAAGGCACGCTCGGCCTCTAAGCCTTGCGATGCTATCAGCTAGTAGCGCCTTCGGGCGTTGCTAGGGACTGCTGACGACAGCCTCTTTGCCCGATGTTCGAAGAGCGTCCCGTTCGCTCCCCATTTTCTGCTCTCGGGTTCATGACCCAGAGTCGTGCTCTCAGATTACGAGAGCATTCTGGGCCTGAATTGCTCTCGGCCTCATTACCCGCTGCCACTGTTCCCAAAGCAGATAGTCGGGCGCGCCACCGCCACCATGACCTGGGAGCAGTTCGACGAGGCTTGGAAGTCCTACGCGCTCAGCAAGTATCCGCCCAAGTAGCGCGGCTGCGCGGGCGTCTTGGTCGAGCTAGACCTTCGCGAATCCGGCGAAGTCGTCCTGGCCGTGGCCAGCGTCGATACCGCGTTGCAAAGCCGCGATGACCGCCGGCAGGACGAACAGGGAGTATAGCACCCGCGCAATCGCCTCGGGGTCCTGGATCGCATCGCGACCATCGACACGCCGGACACCATTCTAAAATGGCATCGCAGGCTGATCGCCGAGCACCACACCTACCCGCACGAGAAGCGCGTGGGCCGACCCGGACTCACCACTCCACGCCCCAAACCACCCCTGATCGCCACCAGCCAGATGCCGACCAAAACGCCTGCTACGTGCCAGCCAACGGCAATCGATAGCACACGGCTTCGCTCGCGTTACGAATCACCAACCGATCGCCATAAAGGGCCAGAGTGTTCCAGACCTTCTCTGAGAACACCTCGATCTCGCCCAGGACCTGGTTCGGCATGTCCGGCTTCGGATCGATCATCAACAGACGACCATCTTCGGCCAGGACCAAGAGCACTGCCGCCTCGTCACGACCGACCAACAGGATCTGCCCATGGCCGTAGCGGCCATTGCGCCACTCACGTTTGCCCGACTCAAGAGCGACACACTCTAGGATGCCGTCAGAAATCGCATAGGCATACGGACCATGCACCACGGGGTTGGTGAACTTCGTCCGGAGCGCACGGCGTGATTTCCATACCGCTTCTACTTCCATGCGATCGCCCTCGGTTGCCGCCAACCGCAGCAGCGCAGATCCTTGCCCGTAACCCTTCGAAATAAGCACACAGTCGCTACCGACAGGCGTCGGCTGGGAGTTGCTGGCGGCCCCGCTGCTCGAGCCAGCCCAAGGGTACTCCCACAACAACGCACCAGTCTCTGGCGCATGGCCGCTGACCGACTCTTCGTTGGTCACCACGATCTGGATACGACCAGCGAGCGTCACCACATTGGGCGAGGCATAGCTCAGTTGACGCGGCGGCCCTTCCCACAAGACTTCACCTGTGCGACATGCAAACGCAACAAGACCAGCACTCTTGCCATCCGGATCGCCCCCCGCCGCGATGATCAAACGACCATCGTGCACAATCGGTGA
>CALCZA010000071.1 GCA_937906475.1 uncultured bacterium | reverse complement strand
TCGGTATAGCCCGGCGGCACCGTCTCGAAGCGACCGCAGTTGTCCGCCAGTAGTCGCGTGAACAAGTCGAGCCGACCGGTCGACGACTTGGGGTTCGCACGGATCAAATGCGGCAGCGGTTTTGCGACGCGCTCGAGCAGCGGCACGATGTAGCAGTGGCCTTTTTCGAGCACCGCGCCATCGGTGAGATCGAACGCGTAAAGCGTCATCTCCTCGAGGCGGTCGGCGACGCGGCAGTTCTCGGGCAGGAAGCCCGACCGCACGCGGTAGCCACGCGTTGATAGTCGCAGGTCGAGCGACGCAGGTTGGATTTGCGTCGGCGCGATTGCTGGGGTGGAGGTGAGGGCGCCCTGCTCGATGAGGTCGCGGATTTGTTGGTGTACGAGGATGCCGTCGGTCACCGGGGAGACGGTAGCGAGTGCAGGGGGACACACAAAGAACTGCACGCATCCGATTCCAAATCGTGTGGTGGAGAAGTTTCAAGGTTGCGGCGTGGTAAGGCGCTCGTGGAGTGCCTGGCGAGGGGCATTTGTGGCTTGATGACGTTTTGCTCACTTGACTGCGGTTGTCATTGCGTTCAGATCCTGCCCGAGCCCGATGGGTGGACGGCTGACCGTCCCGCCACCGTTGCGGCGCTATTGAGCATGACTCACCAACCTCAGCCGCATGGATTAGACCTGCCAGTCAGGCGTTATTCTGGCTTTGCTGTGCTCATTCCGGCGGTGCTGATGTCGCTAGTGATGCTCTTGCTGCTGCCTTCTGCAGTTGGCATGAGTGCTTTGCTCGGTGCTGCAGATGGGGATTCGACGGATTCTGTCGTGCTCGTAGATGGAGTTCCCGCCGATGGAGTTCCCGCCAATGGAGTTCCCGCCAATGGAGTTCCCGCCGATTTCGATGGGCAGCCTCAAATGGTCGCGGTCGCGACTCTCAGATTTGGTTGCCCTCCCTGTGAGTGCGAGTCCGAGCCGGAGCCCGACGACGAAGACGAGTCCGTCGGCCGCATAGTCTTTGGTGCGGGGGCGGTCTGGTTTGCGAGTCCGCCTAGAGGCGGACCCGCGCCAGTGGAGTTCGGGTCTTTGCGTCGGTTGTGGTTGGCAGGGTTAGCCGCGCGCGCGCCACCGGTCTAGTTCGTTTCACGATCACGAACTGAGGGGTTCGGGTCGTCGTGAGATCCGCGCGTTGTGCCATGAGGTGATGCCTCCGTTGTGCGCTGCGGTCTCTGATGCGATTCCGCGCGGCCGGAGATGGCGCGCGGTCATTGACCATGACTGCCACAGCTATTCCCAACCTTGTTGGGAGCGTCCCCCGATGATCCATTCGTCAAGTCCCGCCGCATCTGACTGCATCGCCACGATCGTGGACGAGTTGGCGCACTACCTGCCTCAGCAGGCGCCACTGCACACCTTCGTTCATCACAACACCTTGCACGCTTTCGAGCACCTGACGTTTGATGCTGCGGTGCTTGCCGCGGGCGAGCTATATGGTGCCGAGCCCTACCAGAGTGAAGCTGCCTTCGCAAAGCATCTGACTAGCGGTCGCATCTTGTCGACCGACATCGATTCCGTGCTGCGAGAAGAAGAGTCACGTAGTTGTGAGCGCGACTGGCCACCACTTGTTGGGCAATCGCTGCGTGACTACAGGCGCACACGTCTTTGTCATCTGTTTGAGGTGCCATGGGGGCCGGCACTTGCTTGGCAACTTCGCGAAACGAAGGTTCTGAGCGAATTGCACCCGATGGTTGACGCTTCGCGTCAGCGCGTCTTGCGGGACTGGGCGGACCGCCGCTTCGGCGCCTTGGAGCCCACGCGTCGGATGCCTCGCATGTTGCAAGACCTCTGGCGAACCCTTGAGCAAGCCGCACCGGTTCCGGATGAAGCTGGGACACGCCTGATTCGGCGGCGCGATCAATTGTTGGCGGCAGGTGCTGCCGACATCGATTCGCGCACGCAACCGTTGCTGATTCGGTTGTGTGCTGCGTTTCTCGATCAAGGCGTCGCGTTATGGAGCATGCCTGATCGCGACCGCGGGTTCTTGGCAGCTGTCCGCGTTCTCTATGGCCAAGTAGCCCCGTTGCCCGAGGCTTGGGCGCGTGGTCTTGCTGACGAGTTGGTGCGGCAGCAGCGTGGCAATTGCAGCGCGGAAGACGTTATCGAATATGGATTGGTGCAGCTTGGTGTCGAGCGGCCGAATTGGCGCGACTACTTGCAGGTGAGTCTGTTGGCGCTGCCTGGTTGGGCGGGGATGATGCGGCAATTCGAACTGCGTCCCGATCGCGCACCCGTCGAGCCCCGGCCGGCGCGCTTGTTGGACATGCTGGCGGTGCAGATGACGTTCGAGTGGCTGGCCGCTCGGCATGAGTTGAAGAAGCTGCGAGGCGCCGCGGCGAGCTTCTCGGGACTGCCAGAGGTTCAGCCCGCACGGCCGATCCACAAGCAACAGCAGTGGGTTTATGAGGCATTCATCATGGCGCAAATCGCTGCCATCGATCTCGAGGAACTGGAGCAACCGAAGTGTGCCGCAGCCCTGATGGAAGAGGCTCGGAGCTTCGACGAACTCTGTCGGCGACGGTTGCTGCACCTCGCGTACGAACGTCACTTGCGTGTGGTCTTACTGGACGGCATCGCTGCCCACGCCAGCACGTCACACCAACAGCCACCACCATGCCGCTTGCAGGCGGTGTTTTGCATCGACGACCGCGAGTGCTCGACACGCCGTCACTTGGAAGAGAGTTATCCACAAGCAAGGACCTATGGCTTCGCCGGGTTCTTTGGTGTCGCGATGGCTTGGCAGGGACTTGGCGAAGTGCGTTCACGGCCGCTGTGTCCCGTCAACCTGACGCCACAGCACTACGTCACGGAGCGTGCCTTGCATGCTGCCGAAGAATCGGCCTACCTGGAAACGCGGCGGCGGCGTGGCAAGCGGTCTCTGGTGTTCGGCAACGCCAGCCGTGAGATGGCACGCGGTGGTCTGATTACCGCGTTCTTGGGTGTGTTCTCCGTTGCAGCCATGGTGGGTTACTGCTTGTTCCCGCGGTTTGCGGGGGGCGCGAGGCGGGCCGTTGCCAAGCGCAAACTTCGCGAGCCGATGACGCGGTTGCTGATACAGCGCACCGGTGAGCAGCGCACCGCTGAGGGACTTTGGATTGGCTACTCCGTTCCTGAAATGGCGGACATCGTCTTTGACGCGTTGCAAGCGATGAAGCTGACGGAGTCCTTCAGCGAGATCGTGCTGGTGGTGGGCCATGGTTCCTCAAGTGTCAACAATCCACATGGTTCGGCATACGACTGTGGAGCCACGGGTGGCGGCCGCGGTGGCCCGAACGCACGCGCGTTTGCTGCGATGGCCAATCACACTGAGGTTCGTGTGGCGCTTCTTCGGCGAGGCATTGTCGTGCCGGAATCGACATGGTTTGTCGGTTGCTACCACAACACCTGTGACGACTCGATGGTGTACTACGACGAGGATCTGATGCCCGATGAACGCATCGCAAACCTCGAGGAAGCCAAGCGGGCGATGGCAACCGCGTGCGCATTGGAGTCACACGAGCGATGTCGGCGATTCGTGTCGGCTCCCGCGACGGCAGATGCCTCCGCCACCATGCGCCATGCGCAACATCGTTCGATGGACCTGGGGCAGCCCCGGCCAGAGTGTGGTCATGCGACCAACGCCTACGCCATTGTTGGCCGGCGCGAACGTAGCCGCGGACTGTTCTTGGACCGGCGTGCATTCCTGGTTTCGTACGACCCGGACAATGACTGTAGTGGCGAAATCTTGGCTAGGTTGTTGGGCGCTGTGGTGCCAGTTGGTGCAGGCATCAATCTGGAATACTACTTCAGCTTCGTAGACCCGCACGTCTATGGCTGCGGCAGCAAGTTGCCGCACAACATTACGGGCCTTCACGGCGTCATGGACGGGCACTCATCTGACCTGCGCACTGGCTTGCCGTGGCAGATGGTGGAGATCCACGAACCGGTGCGATTGCTGACCATCGTCGAATGCGAGATCCCCATCCTGGTGGCTGTGATGGCAGGCAGTGCCGAAGTTTCGCGGCTAGTCATGAATGGCTGGCTGCATGTTGTTGTCTTGAGTCCAACAAGTTCGGAAATGCATGAGTTCGTGGATGGTTCTTTCCGTCGCTACGAACCGTCTTCGCGCGTGCTGCCGACGGTCACCAGCTCCGCAGAGTTTTATCAAAATCAAATCGCGAGCCTTGGATGCGCAGCAACCTCGGCGAGCTTCGGCAGTGATGGCAGCGTCGCGGCGAATCTGACGGGAGAGGAGGCGCCGCGATGAGCGACGCGTGGCTACATGTTGTGGTGTCGGCAATCATCGCCTTGCCGGTGCTTTGCTGCTTCGTGCTGGGGGTGCCTAGTTGGTTTGGCGCGCGCATCAGCGAGCGAGTCGTCAGCACTGCAGTTGCTTGGACGTTCTCGTTGACGACGATTGCTGCGGCGTTCGCCTTGCTGGCGCTGTGTCTGCGCGGTGGCGCGCCGATTGAGGTCGATTTAGGGGTCTGGTTCCAGGTTGATCACTACGAGTTCCGGTGGCGACTGCTCGGTGATTGGTTGTCCCTGCCGTTTGCGTGCTTTGCCTCTCTACTGACGGGTTTGATCGCCGCGTTCTCCCGCCGCTACTTGCACCGAGAGTTGGGGTTCTTTCGGTTCTATCTGCTGTTGGCTTTGTTCGGTGCAGGTGTGCAGGTCGTAGTGCTTGCCGGTGGACTGGACCTGCTTTTCTTTGGTTGGGAGCTGGTGGGTTTGACGTCGGCGCTCTTGATCGCGTTCTTTCACGAACGGCCAAAGCCCGTTGAGCACGGCTTGCGCGCTTTCTTGACGTATCGCGTGTGCGACATCGGGTTGTTGGCGGCAGCGGTTTACATGCACCACTTTACCGGTAGTGCTGCTTTCGTTGTTGCTGCTGGCGAGTCGGCTCAGACCTTCTCTGGGCTTGTGCCTCCAAGTGTGTTGATGGAAAGCCTGCTGGTCGGCGGTCTATTGTTGTGGGCTTCGATGGGCAAGTCGGCACAGGCACCGCTGGGTGGTTGGTTGCCTCGGGCAATGGAAGGACCGACTCCGTCGAGCGCGATTTTCTATGGCGCGATCTCGATTCATCTCGGGCCCTACTTGTTGCTGCGTGCGGCGCCAATTCTGGATGTAGCTCCTGGAGTTGCCGCAAGTGTTGCCGTTGTCGGTGGTCTGACCGCGGTGCACGCCACGTTTGTCGGCCGTGTTCAGACGGACATTAAGTGCGTGCTCGCGTACGCCTCGATGACGCAGGTTGGCTTGATCTTCCTTGAGATCGGCTTGGGCCTGCGGTGGTTGCCGTTGCTTCACATCCTGGGGCACGCGGCGGTCCGGAGTTTGGAGATCTTGCGCTCTCCGAGTCTGCTACAGGACTATAGGCACCTCGAGCAAGCGGTCGGCCGCCAGGTTGTGCGCTCCCCATTCCGGTTCGAAAGACTCTTTCCCGTAGCCCTGCGCCCGTGGTTCTACCGGCATGCGCTGGAGCGCGGTTACTTCGATACCTTGTTGCGCGATTACCTCGTCGGTGGGTTCCTTCGTGCCTGCCGTTGGCTGGATCGATGCGACCGGTGGCTGACCAGCGTGATCGTTGCGGGCGACCAGGACCAGTCGAAGAGCGATGAGGTGATCCGATGATTCACATTCTCCCGGCCGGCGCAGGACTACTGCTCGCAGGCGTTGCCCTTCATGTCGTGCGCATACGCGACGGTCAGGCGGCCCGAAAGATTGCGACGATTGGCAGCGCTGCCGTCTTGCTTGTCTTGGCCACCACTGCTGCTATCGCCGCGGCTACGGGTGCACCCGAACTGGATCTGTTTGGGTTTCGCGCCCATTGGGACTGCGGGGAAGGTCGCGACGTGGCCCCGTTCGTCGACTTGTTGGTCGTGCTGCTCGCAGTCGGAATGGCGCCGTTGGCGAGCCATCCACCACGCACGTTGTCGGCAGTCTTACAGGTCGGGGCGTTGGCCTTGTTGTTCTTGGCGTTCTCTGAGCCGTGGGTGCTTGCCGTGCTGTGGGCGCTCTCGGCCGCTGTCGTGGCTCGAGAATTGAGCGCGTCGGGAGGTTCCAGTTGCGTGATGAGCCGTGCCTTCCGACGCTATCAGGCGCCGTCTCTGCTATTGATGTTTGTTGCTGCGGCATTGGCGTCGGTAGCGCCGGTCGCGGCGGCAGTCTGCTGGTTAGTCGCAATCTGCATCCGCGAGGCAATCGTGCCGATGCACGGATGGCTGCCAGCGCTGATGGCGAAGGCGCCATTGGGGCTTGTCGTGGTGTTTGTCGGGCCGCAGCTTGGCGTGCACGCGCACGTTTGTGGCGTTCGCACGTTGCTGGGGGTCGAGCAAGTGGAGCACCTCTTTGCGGTCGTTGGGGCGGGCACCGCCCTGCTTGCCGCCGCGCTGGGGCTTGTGCAAAAGGATGCTCGTCGAGCCGCCGCCTGGCTCATCATCAGTCAGACCGGCTTGGTGGCCTTCGGAGTCGAGAACGCGTCGGCAGTCGGTTGGGCGGGCGCAGTATTGACCTGGCAGGTTGGGGCAATCGGGACCTCAGGTTTCGTTATGACGATCGCTGCGTTGGAGGCGCGGCGTGGCGCGCTGTCGTTGACCAAGCCCGGTGGCAGCTTCGCGCGAACGCCTCGCATGGCCGTCGCATTCCTGTTCCTTGGCTTCGCCAGCGTTGGCCTGCCCATGACCATTGGATTTGTGGCCGAGGACTTGTTGGTGCAGGGATCGATTGATGAATACCCACAAATTGGGCTGATGCTGATTGTGGTCACTGCCTTGAATGGCATGAATATAATGAGATGCTTCTTCGCGTTGTTTTCTGGTCAACGTGATCACGTGGGCGAGCGTGATTTGACCCGACTGGAAGTTGTCGTTCTTACGGCCGCTATGGCTGCACTATTGGTTACGGGAGTCGCGCCACGTTTGGTTCTGGGCCCTGCTACGAACACGCCAGCGGACACCGGTCACACGCACAGTCGCCCGCCGTCTGTCGATGGGGCAAATCCCGATCGCAAGTAGCGATTCTTCAGTTACTGTCCGGGCTTCGATCTTATGGCGAATTCTTCTGCATCTTCCCTGCGTGGCGACATCTTCGGTGGCATAACAGCCGGCATCGTCGCCCTCCCGCTGGCGCTGGCCTTTGGTGTGTCGTCGGGTTTGGGGGCCACCTATGGCCTCTACGGCGCGATCTTCATTGGCTTCTTCGCTGCGATCTTTGGCGGCACTGCGTCGCAGATCAGTGGTCCGACCGGGCCGATGACGGTGGTGACGACCGCGACCGTGACCGCCTTCATCGCCGCAACTGGCAGCCTAGAGGCGGCGATCCCGGCGCTGGGGCATAGGAAAAACAAGCTGCGGCTCGGACCGCCCGAACCCAGCCAACCGACT
>CALCZA010000070.1 GCA_937906475.1 uncultured bacterium | reverse complement strand
GGGAACAGCGCCGCGCCGCCTTCGAGGGCCGCATCGAGCAGTGCCATGTTGGAACTCAGGCGCGGGTCTTCCTCGCCGTGTGTCAGGTAGCCCCAACGCAACCGTCGGATTGCCAAGTAGGCGATCGCGCTACGGATGCCCCATTCGGCGCGAATCCGGTCGCCGCCAACCGTGTGGCCAAGCCAGCGGTGCAGCAGGTTCTTTTTCCACTCGGGGTGCCGTTCGCTGTGCAGCCAATACCAGGCAAAGTCGTGGTCTCGATTGCCCATGCCGACGCATTCGAAGTCGACGAGGAATGCGCGGTCTTCGTCCGTGACGATAATGTTGGCTTCCTGGAAATCCCCGTGCACCATGACGTGGGGCCGGCCGTCCGTCCAGCGCACTGCTTCGCCGAAGAAGCGTTGCAGATTGCGCCAGCGCACTTCGCCAATCACGAACAGCACGGCGTCATACATGTGCCGGATGCGGTCTAGGTAGCCGATTGGATCCCAGTGTTCGATCGGGAAGCCGCGGCGTCCCATCAGGCGATCTGTCGGCATGCTGTTGATCTTGTGCATCAGTTCGTGCACGTGATCCTGGCTGATTACTTCCTCGGCCGGACCGGCCGCGGATGGCAGCCATTCTAGCAGAAGCCACTTGGGCGGATCGCCAGGCCCAACGGCAATGGTGCGCGGTGCCGGGAACTCGCGACGCTCCGGGTCAATGCTATCCAACAGCCGGTAAAAGCCGGTTTCGCGCCGGCCGTAGTCTTCGGCGCGCCCCCCGGCTGGCAGGATCGCGTCCGTTGCTGGCGGCACGTAGTATTTGAGCAAGAACGTGCGGTCCCCAGAGCCCTGGGCGACTATCGGAATGCTCGAACGGTGGCCGGAGGCCATTGCTCGGTGCTGTTCGACCTCGCGCAATTGCAGATCCTGCATCAGGGTGCGGGCGGCTTGCAAGTGCTCGTCGATGGATGTCTGGGTCACGTTTTGCTAGGCCTCCGTGGCCAGGTCGATCATCGTCCGGCTGGGGGGCCAAGACTCCAGTCCTACGGCAATCGTAGGCTACAGAGGCGGAGCCGACCAGCCCGCGGGTGAATAGGAGAATCCCCTAGCCGGTAGATCATCGTCAAGAATGCAGCCGAACATGGTCGAAAAACAAAGTGGTGTCCGACTCACAACAGCTGACTGAAGAGCCTTCCAACGCCGAGTTCTCGGCGGTGCTGGAGGAGCGTATTGGCAGCTTTGTCCGGGCCCTCGTCGCCAGGGATGACGAAAAATACGAATCTGAGTTTGTGCACCTGCTGACGCGGGTCGACGAACTCGTTAACCGCAAACTCCGCATGGAGGGCACGAAGACCGATACGCGCGACTTCCTCGCCGAGTTGATCTTCACTCGTATGCGTCGCGGCATGCATCAGTTCATGCGCAGCGAAGACGACATCACTGCGACGCGCGCTGCCGAGTGGGTGATGGGGGTGCTGTTCTCGGTGACGACGCTGTCGGAGTTCTCGAAGGCATTCGACCAGTCGTTGATTCGCGCCAACTCAGGCGGTCAAGACTTCAACTTCGCCGGCCGCACCGACTTCATCTCGGCAGAAGAAGTGCTGCAGATGCTGGCCGCGGGCAAGCATCTTGGTTGTCTGAGCCTGGAGAAGGGTGACAACCGACTCGACATCTATTTGAGGAACGGCCGCGTGTTTTTCTTGGACCCGCATCATCTTGCCCGCCGCGTCATGCCGGGCGATTCGATGAGTTATCAAGAGATCCCCGAGGCGGTAATTGCTGAGGCCGAGAGTCGTCGCGTCAAGGATGGCGTGCCGGTGACGCTGGCGTTGCTCGGCAAGGGCATCTTTGGTGATGACGAACTTCCGGAGATGCTGCGCATGTTCGGCAAGGAAGTTCTGTTCGACTTCATGCGTGAGTCCGAGCCCTACGCGTTCTACTACCGCCAGCTAGATGAGTTGCCGGGTTACGCGTTGGAGCATGATCAGCACCTCGGCGTGACGGCGTTGCTATTGGAGGGGTCGAAGCTCGTCGACGACTGGCACCAGATGTTGACGGTGTTCCCCGATCCCGATGCGGCCCTCGAACCTAAGGCCGACATGTTCGCGCGTATGGGCAGCGTGCCGCTCGGTGTGATGGAGGTCAAACTGCTGGCGCAGATCAATGGCGATACCACGCCGCGGTCGTTGGTGTCCGCGCTAGGACTGCCGCTCTACGAGATCTACCAAATCCTCATTCGACTCAGTAAGGCAGGCATCCTGTCGTCGACGGGCGATGCTGAAGACTTGCAGGGCATTGATCTCGGTTGTGGCGAAGGAACGATTCAAGATTCGATCAAGGAAGCCTTTGCGGCGTTGGACGCCAACGACGACGTGGGCGAACGTCAAAGCGTGATCGATCGCGTGTTTGGCAGCGGCGATGGCAGTGACGATG